>NZ_WBKM01000255.1 GCF_015714725.1 Nostoc sp. WHI | reverse complement strand
ATAAGAGAGTTTTTTCTTTTGACCCTACACCCCACACCCCACACCCTACACCCTAGTTTCGGTCAATTATCAATCTCATCCGAACTGTATTGAAACAGCTTTGTTATTAAAAGCAATATTAGAGAAATACCTAAATTGATCTAAAAACTACTTGATTTTCACAGTCGTTTGTGAGAAAGTCTGACTTAAGAACTCAAAATACGGTAAATCGATAGAGTTACAGTGTTTTGATTAACTGGAAAAGAATCATGGTTTGGGCTGTGCGATCGCCGCAATGCTTTAACCTCAGCGTATGCTACAGAGTTACTTGAATAGCATGATTAAATGCCGAGAGTAATAACCTCTAGTGCAAATTACTTTCCAGTAGAGCTGCCCCAAATTTCATCACAAACCCGGTTCAATTACCCTCTTCTAGTCGTGGGTATTTCAAATGTGTGGCTTAGAGTTTTTCAACCTCTGAAGTTACTCATTGATTTACTCATGACTGGATTTTTGTATTGTTTTTTGCCAGTGGAGACATCTGAAATGCAAACAGATTCCAATTCTCACCAAAGTTCCAGTCAAGATGCTCAAACTCACAGTGAAACAACGCAGGTTAGTTCAGGTGGTAGACGCTTCTTTTTTAGTCGTGGTAGTAGACGTTCATTTCTCGGCCGTGTCGGTTTATTTACAGCTGCCAGTACTATTACAGGTGTTTTAGGTTCAACTGTCTCCTTCAAAAAGGGAGGAGACATTGCCCAGGCCGAATATCCTTTCAGACGTTCTGGAAGGTCAAGATTTAACTATGATAGGTTTGTTGATAAAGCTTATCGAGTACGTGTTGAAGCAGCAAGACTCGAAAGGAATATTCCCATTCCGCCACATCCGACGAACGGGGATGAGGAGCGTTATCCCAATAAAATTGGCTCCGACAGTAGGGGACTACCGCACAATGCGCGGGGCGAAGTTAACTTGGATGCCTACAAGTCTTTGACCAGAGCGCTGATAACGCAAGACCCAGATGATTACGAAAAAATTATCTTGGGTGGCACCAGAAAGTTGGTCAATCCTCAAGGCGCTCTGGCAATTAGCTTAGAAGGGATCAATGCAGCACAAATAGCTGTGCCGCCACCACCGGCTCTAGCTAGTGCAGAACGCGCTGCTGAAGCAGTTGAACTCTACTGGCAAGCTTTACTCCGAGATGTACCTCTTTCTAAGCTCCAAAACAATACTGACAACCCAAAAGTCTTGGCAGCTGTCGAAGACCTCAATAAGCTTTCAGCATTTCGAGGGCCAAAACAAAATGGACGTGTCACCCCTCAAACTCTATTTCGTGGTAGTGTCAACTACGTCGGTTCAGGTTCAAGTACAAAATATGTGACTCCGCCAGGGGTACTAGATGGGCCCCACATCTCACAATTTTTGTTGCTAACTATTCCTTGGGGAACTCAGTCTGTTTCGCCATTGATTCGTACTGCTCTTCCTGGTAATGACTTTCTACTCGATTTCCAAGAATGGTTAACTATTCAGAATGGAGGTAGTTCAGGGAAGTCCATTAAATACGACCCCAAAAACCGTTACATAGTCACGGTTCGGGATTTAGGTGAGTATGCCCATATTGGCGGCCCTACATACCTTGGAGCCTCCTTGATTCTTGGTAGTATTGGTACACCTTTGAATCCGGGCAATCCTTACGTTAATTCCAAGACCCAAGTTGGTTCAGCTGGAACGTTTGCAGTGGGACATTTACAAGCCTTGCTTAACTTGGGTACCTCGCGTGCGATTAGAGCGTCATACTGGCAGAAATATTATGTACACCGCATTCTGCGTCCAGAGGCGTATGGTGGGCTAATTTACAACAAGATTGTTAATAAAACGGATTATCCAATTAATTCTGAGGTCTTACATTCCCAAGCTTTGGCTCAGACCTTCAGCACCTTCGGCACCTATCTGTTACCCCAGGCATATCCAGAAGCAGCACCAATCCATTCCTCCTATACAGGTGGTGCGGCTTCTATTGCTGGTGTCAATGTCACACTATTGAAAGCGTTTTTTGATGAAAACTTTGTTATACCCTCACCAATAGTGCCTGACCCCAATGACCCCACAAAAGTAATTCCTTATAGTGGGCCACCACTGACTGTGGGTGGAGAGTTGAATAAACTGGCAACTAACTATGCTATTGGTCGCGGTCACGGCGGTATCCATTGGCGTTCCGATGGTTCGGCTTCCTTGGCTTTGGGAGAAGAGGTTGCTATTAGCCTCCTTAGGGATGAAAGACTGGGTTACAACGAAGAATTCAGCGGCTTTACCTTTACTAAATTTGACGGTACGAAAGTCACAGTTTAACTAATTTGTAATTCGTAATTTTTGGATTATAATGCTCACTCTTCCATCCCCTAAGTATTTTTGCGGTGTTTCTTCATAGAATCTTCACAATAAAAGTGGTGACAACCCTCATACCTAAAATGGTATGCTCTGGTAAGTAGATGCACCCTGATGATCTGGAGAGCAACTTAAGTAGCTCTCCTTTTTCGCATTTGTCTTTCATCATAAGAAAAGTAAAAACAATTATGCCAATCGCCAACTGGTGCATTATGATTGCCATCAGCAAATAAACTCACAACAAAACTCAGCACTTTTCCAAAGCACAAATTGACTTATCCAACCTGATAGTTGTAAGGAATAATCATGGCAGATTGGCAAAAAATAACAGGTGGCATCACAGCACCAAGAGGATACCGAGCGGCAGGAATTACCGCAGGGCTTAAACCTTCGGGGTTGCCAGATTTAGCTTTGATCTTTTCAGATGTAGAAGCGATCGCAGCTGGTGTATTTACTACCAGCCACGTTAAAGCTGCCTGCGTAGACTATTGTCGCCAACGTCTGCAAGCCAAACATAGCGCTCGTGCCATCCTCTGCAACGCTGGACAAGCAAACGCCGCTACAGGGAATCAAGGCTGGGTTGATGCCCTAGAATCTGCAATGGCAATAGCCCAAGAACTAAACATCTCGTCTGAATCTGTATTATTGGCTTCTACCGGCGTGATTGGTCAAAGAATTAAGATGGATGCTTTGCGAAGTGGGATTCCCAAGTTAGTAGCAGCATTATCAGAAACAGGCTCAGATGCCGCCGCCGGAGCCATTATCACCACAGACTTAGTAACAAAATCTATTGCTCTAGAGACAATCATAGGCGATGCCTCCGGCGGGCTGCGCCAACGCCCCGTGCGGATTGGCGGCATTGCCAAGGGTTCCGGCATGATTCACCCTAACATGGCAACCATGCTGGCATTTATTACCTGTGATGCTGCGGTTTCGTCTCACCTTTGGCAGCAAATGTTAACAAGAGCAGCTGATAGAAGTTTTAATTCCATTACCGTAGATGGTGATACTAGCACCAACGACAGCTTAATCGCCCTAGCAAATGGTCAATCTCGCACCCCAGCAATTACAGAATGGGGCGCAGAAGCAGAGAAATTAGAGGCCATGTTAACAGCAGTTTGCCAACATTTAGCCAAAGCGATCGCTCGTGATGGCGAAGGTGCAACCTGCCTAATTGAAGTGGAAGTCACTGGGACTCATGATGAACTCTCAGCTAGACAAATAGCCAAAACCATCGCCGGTTCATCCTTAGTTAAATCTGCAATCTTTGGACGTGACCCCAACTGGGGACGCATTGCCGCCGCTGCTGGACGTGCAGGTGTGCCCTTTGAGCAAGAAAATCTGCAAATTAAGCTAGGAGATTTCTTAATGCTGGAAAATGGGCAACCCTTAACTTTTGACCGTGCAGCAGCAAGTGCTTATTTGAAAAAAGCAGTAGGCGGTGCTTATCTTCAAGAGGATACAGTGTTAATTTCCGTTAATGTTGGCAATGGTCATGGCTCAGGTAAAGCTTGGGGTTGTGATTTGAGTTATGACTATGTGAGGATTAATGCAGAGTACACAACGTGAACTACCCAACATTAATCGGAGTACCTATATAGTGTGGGCTTCCAGTTTCGCGGACAGTTGCCTCTACAAACGATGACTTGGTTTTCGTTCACCAGCTTGCGAGAAAGTTTTAGCAACCCTGACTGGCATTAATACTACAACGTTGATTGCTGCTAATTTCACTATTGTCTAAACGCAACCTCTTGCAACAAAGATGTATTGACGTGCACCTTTGTTGCATTGACGTGCATCTTTGTTGCATCGACCCGCACCTTTATTGTATTGACGTGCATCTTTGTTGCATCAACCCGCACCTTTGTTGCATTGACGTGCAGCTTTGTTGCATCAACCCGCACCTTTGTTGCATTGAAGTGCATCTTTGTTGCATCGTTTCTTTAGTTTGACAAATTACTATGATTAGCTGTCTGGCGAGAAAAAGGCGTAGGCGTAGCCCGTCGTAGACATCGCTCTCATCATACACTTCCGTTTTTTCACTGCGACGCGATCGCAAGATTACCTGCAAAGAGTGTTAGTGAAAACATCAACTTAAATAATGATTTGTCCGATAAAATTACTCTTAAAGTAGTGCCACTATTTGTTTGTAAATCCCTAAAACAAAAACCAGGATAGGCAAATATAGATTGTACATAATGTTTAGTAATGTATTAAATGCCGATCTCTAGACAAAGATACGATGTATAGTCTGAAACTGTACATCTGAGTATGTTGTATAAACTAATCTTTAGCTTTCCCAAATGATTGGCTGGTAGTAAGCGGCTTCAGCTTTACTTTTATACAATACCAAATGTTTATTACGCTGATTACAAAACGACAATAGGAATCAAGAATAATGGCACCTAATCCAGCAGTTTTAAACCTCTCTGACCTCAACGGTAGTAATGGTTTTGCGATCAACGGCATAAATGCCATTGACTACTCAGGCGACTCAGTCAGCAGTGCCGGAGACTTCAACGGCGACGGCTTCGATGACCTGATTATCGGGGCAAGTAGTGCCGAGCCTAACGGCAACTACAATGCAGGGGAGAGCTACGTGGTGTTTGGCAGCAGCAGTGGCTTTGGAGCGAGCCTCAATCTCTCGTCACTCGATGGCAGCAACGGCTTTGTGCTCAACGGCATTGATGCAGGTGACTACTCAGGCTCCTCAGTCAGCAGTGCCGGAGACACCAACGGCGACGGCTTCGATGACCTGATTATCGGGGCAAGTAGTGCCGACCCCAACGGCAATGACTTTGCAGGGGAGAGCTACGTGGTGTTTGGCAGCAGCAGTGGCTTTGGAGCCAGCCTGAATCTCTCGTCACTCAATGGCAGTAACGGCTTTGTGCTCAACGGCATTGATGCAAATGACAGCTCAGGCTACTCAGTCAGCAGTGCCGGAGACATCAACGGCGACGGCTTCGATGACTTGATTATCGGGGCAAGGTTTGCCAACCCCAACGGCAATTATAATGCAGAGGATAGCTACGTGGTGTTTGGCAGCAGCAGTGGCTTTGGAGCCAGCCTTGATCTCTCGTCACTCGATGGCGGTAACGGCTTCGTGCTCAACGGCATTGATATACGTGACTTCTCAGGCTTTTCTGTCAGCAGTGCCGGAGACTTCAACGGCGACGGCTTCGATGACCTGATTATCGGGGCAAGGTTTGCAAGCCCCAACGGCAAGTATAGTGCAGGGGAGAGCTACGTCGTGTTTGGCAGTAGCAGTGGCTTTGGAGCCAGCCTCAATCTCTCGTCACTTGATGGCAGTAACGGCTTTGTGCTCAACGGCATTGATGCAGGTGACCTCTCAGGCTTCTCGGTCAGCAGTGCCGGAGACATCAACGGCGACGGCTTCGATGACCTGATTATCGGGGCATTTCGTGCCGACCCCAACGGCAAGTATAGTGCAGGGGAGAGCTACGTCGTGTTTGGCAGTAGCAGTGGCTTTGGAGCCAGCCTCAATCTCTCGTCACTTGATGGCAGTAACGGCTTTGTGCTCAACGGCATTGATGCAGGTGACCTCTCAGGCTTCTCGGTCAGCAGTGCCGGAGACATCAACGGCGACGGCTTCGATGACCTGATTATCGGGG
>NZ_WBKM01000223.1 GCF_015714725.1 Nostoc sp. WHI | reverse complement strand
CTCCGGAGGCGGAGCGTCTCCGGCTCCGCTCAAGTCTCAGCGTCGAAATGTCTTGGAATTTTTGACTCAAGCCATTAGCGCTAAACGCCAGGGTCAACCAACTCCTTCTTTACTTCCACAAGTTCCTGCCGAGTAAAGTTGCTGTCAAAAATGCTGCTTAAAACCCACGAATTTATACAGTTTGATTTCCCAAATTGAATCAGTCTGCTGTCTGCTTCTTTTGAACTCTAACTCTTTGATGTCAATGGGTTTTACTTTCTTGTAATTTGCGATCGCCCCGTGGTCGATTACCCTTCAACTTTGCCTACATCTGACAAAGCAGAAACCGAACAAGCTCAAATAAAGGAGATAGAAAAACAAAAACTTCAGGCTGCTTTAAAAGCGGAGGAAGAAAGACAAGCGGCTATTAGAAAAGAAGCTGCTGTTAGAACAGCAAGAGAGCAGTTAGAAGCTGTGATAAGGGAAAAAAGAGAAATGAGGCAAAGAAGAGAGCAGTTAAATGCTGATATAAGGGCAAGGGCTTTAATAACACAAAAAAGGCAACAAGCCGATAAACAGCAACAGACAAAAATTAACCTTGAAAAAGCTAAACAAGTTTATTTGCAAACTAAGAAGCAACCAAAAACAACTGTAACAACCTCAAATCAACGGCAAGTACCACCTAAGCAACAAGTGACAACAGAACGACCAGAAAATACAGTAGATACAAATAATGATGGGGCTAATATCCCTAATCCTTGGGAATCTACATATCCAATTCCTAAAACTTCTGATGAATTAGAACAAGTAATAAGAGAGGGAAATCAATGATGAAATTCACTGTGAAAAGCTTAATTACTTTGGTGGTAACTAGCTCGGCTTTATTGTTAACACCAATGAAAAGTGATGCACAGGTAAATATGAGTAGACTAGCTCAGGTGGCGAAAAGCTGCCAAGAAAATATATTTTCTTCTAACTATTACAAGCGAATGGGATTTGATACAAATAGTATTAATCAATATCTGGAAAATTCCTATAATCAAGAGAAAGCAATCACACATTGTATACATTCTCGATATCATTACTCCTTAGTATTGACTAAATATCCTTGGCTTGATTCAACAGGAGAAATACTTCCTGGATATCCTGGTTCTGTTGTTGCTGCATCTCTAGCAAGCCTATTTGGTAGTTCTAATCAAACTTCTATTTTAGACTGTATTGCCAATCAAGATGTATCGAGTCGGGAATGCTCTCAAACCAGGCAAGTAATTGGTAGCGGAGCTAACTTTAGAGAGAGGGAAATAGACTGGTATAGAAGTTACAAGGTTAACGTTTGTCCTTCCTGTGTTGTTGCCCATGATGAGGTATCCGGTTCACGAGAAGAAATTTTAAAAGCTTTTATAAAGTGGTTTTTTACACTTGAAAAAGCACAAAGAAGGGAATTAATTTCTCTTTTAGGAGATGGCGATGAAGCTCGTGAATTAAGATTAGTAATAATGCGTGAAGTTAAGGCAGCTGAAAAAAAATATTTGGAAGTACGCCAAGGAGTTGAGGAACAGGAACAGGAGCGGCGTAGACAAGAAGTACTTGGTAATTAGATGCTGTTTAAAACAGTGATGTAGTATTATTATGTTGGGTTTCCTTGCCTCAACCCAACATAAATAAATTTAATCTTAATAAACAATACCTGATCCCCTTTATTTAAAGCTGTCATGTATGACAATATTTGTAAATTCATTGCTGAAAACTTCAAAGATGATTTAGCAACATGGTTGCTAGGTTCACCGATTAAATTAACAGAACTTAGCCCTACTGAATTATCAAGCGAACCAATTCGCGCCGATTCATTAATCTTATTGCAATCTGATGATTTAGTTCTACATACTGAGTTTCAAACTGACCCTGATGAAGATATCCCCTTTCGGATGTTAGATTATCGGGTTAGGGTTTATCGCCGCTTTCCTCACAAAGAAATGCGTCAAATAGTAATCTATTTGAGAAAAACAAGTTCAGAATTAGTCAGTGAAAACAGTTTTAAATTAAACAACACTTACCATCAGTTTGAGGTAATACGCCTGTGGGAACAACCAACAGATATATTTATGAGTATTCCAGGTCTATTACCCTTTGCCGTGCTAAGTCAGACAAGCGATCCTACAATGGTATTAACCCAAGTAGCCAAAGCAGTTGAAGCAATTAGCGATCGCCAGCTACAAAGAAATATAGCTGCTGCCAGTGGCATTTTAGCAGGTCTGGTGTTAAAGAAAGATGTAATTAGGAAGATTTTAAGGAGTGAGATTATGCGCGAATCAGTCATTTATCAAGAAATCCTAGAAGAAGGCGAAGCCAAAGGCGAAGCAGAAACAAGAAGAAAGTTGGCTTTAAATTTGTTGCGAATTGGAATGAGTTTAGAGCAAATTGCTCAAGTTACTGAATTATCTATTGAGCAAATTCAAGTTTTACAAGAGGAGATTCAAAAATCTTAATTTAAACTAATTGCTTTAGAAAATACGCGACTACACAAGCAAAACCCGCGATCACTCGCGGGTTTCAAAGTTTCTATTAGTCCTCGCAAACGGAATTGATTTGTGTAGACTGGATTTCTAATTGCCTGGGTTTCAAATTCTCAAACTAAAACTCAGCACTTTGGGGTGTACGAGGAAAGGGGATCACATCACGAATATTTCCCATACCCGTCATAAATTGCACGAGTCTTTCAAAACCTAACCCAAACCCAGCATGAGGGACAGTACCATAACGACGCAAATCAAGATACCACCACAAGTCTTCTGGGTTTAATCCTTGCGCTAACACGCGGCGTTCTAATACTTCTAAACGTTCTTCTCGCTGGGAACCGCCAACAATCTCGCCAATTTTGGGTGCGAGAATATCCATTGCGCGGACGGTTTTTTCATCGTCGTTCAAACGCATATAAAAAGCTTTGATTTGCGCTGGATAATCTGTAACGATCGCAGGCTTTTTAAATAATTGTTCAGCTAGATAGCGTTCGTGTTCTGATTGTAAGTCTAAACCCCAACTTACAGGATATTCAAATTTAACATCAGCTTTTTCTAAAAGTGCGATCGCTTCTGTGTAAGTTAAACGCTCAAATTGATTATTAATAATATTATCGGCTGTTGCCAACACAGATTTATCAATGCGTTCATTAAAAAATTCCATATCTTCTGGGCAAGT
Source organism: Nostoc sp. WHI (assembly GCF_015714725.1). Taxonomy (GTDB): domain Bacteria; phylum Cyanobacteriota; class Cyanobacteriia; order Cyanobacteriales; family Nostocaceae; genus Nostoc. The sequence continues at coordinate 51,814 of NZ_WBKM01000223.1, read as the reverse complement.
TTCCAACACATATTTGAAAATGTGTTTGAGAAACGCCTCAGCTAAATCCATATCACCTTCTAAGTCACAAAATGCCATTTCTGGCTCAACCATCCAAAATTCTGCTAAGTGGCGGGAAGTGTTGGAATTTTCTGCACGGAAGGTAGGGCCAAAGGTGTAGACGTTAGAAAACGCCATCGCCATAACTTCCGCTTCCAACTGGCCGCTAACTGTTAAATATGTGGGTTTAGCAAAAAAGTCTTGGCTGTAATCTACTGCTTGATTTTCTGTGCGGGGAATATTCTTTAAATCCAAACTGGTAACACTAAAAAGTTCACCCGCGCCTTCGCAATCGCTAGCAGTGATGATGGGTGTGTGTACCCACAAAAAGCCTCTTTCATGGAAAAATTGGTGAATTGCTGTCGAACAAGCATTTCTGACCCGGAAAACCGCACCAAAAGAATTGGTACGCGATCGCAAATGTCCAATGGTTCGCAGAAACTCAAAGGAATGGCGTTTCTTTTGCAGGGGATATGTATCGGGATCAGCTTCACCATAGACTTTCACTATCTCGGCTTTCAACTCAATTCGCTGTCCTTTGCCAAGAGAAGCCACTAACACCCCTGCTACTTCCACAGCAGCGCCTGTATTTAATTTTTTCAATATAGCTTCGTAATCTGGCAAATCTTGATTAATGACGACTTGCAAATTAGCTAGTGATGAGCCGTCATTGACTTCAATAAAAGCAAACCCTTTGGAATCGCGTTTCGTCCGCACCCAGCCTTGAATTTGGAGAGACTCATCAGGTTGACCACTTCGCAATATTTCTGCAATCCGTCGATTTACCATATTTTATAACTTATATTTCGTCAACGTAGAGAGTACAAATATTAAAGAATATTAACGAGCTAACCCAATCCAAAATCCAAAATCTAAAATCCAAAATTGAGATTACCCAGCATAAGACTTTAATATCCAGCCTATGATAACGCCCATTCCACCAAAGCGGACGACTTGCCAGAAAGGTTTTTTGAGGCTACGCCAAGAAAATAACTGGCTTTCTAAGTTTAGTTCTAGCATTTCCAACTGCTGTTGAATTTGCCGTAACTCTGCTTTGATTTGTGGTGTCTGAGATTTATTGTGCTTCAGTTGATCCCGACGCTGTTGCCATTGTGCCTGTTGTTGGCGATCGCGTTGCACTTGATCATAACGTTCTTTTAAGGATAGGAGCGATCGCTCTACTTCCTCTAGTTCTTGTTCAAAATTTGGTTCTGGAGTTTCCCCTGGCGATCGCGATTGTTTTGGCGGCTTCATTTATAAGTAGTAAATTAAGATTAAAATACGAGTCTGCCAATAGTCAAAATTAAAACTATAAGTTTTTGACTCAGCACTCAGCACACAGCACTCAGCACTCATAATTATGTCTCAATCTACCCAGCTGCCTAAAACCAGTCAACTGAATGAACTTAGTACTCTGGAACTAGCTCAAGTCCTGATGGAAAGGCTGAGTATCTCCCCTAACGATTGGCATCGTCTCAAGTCTAACCGCAATTCCCGCGCTAATGAACAAGTGGCAGCAGCTATTGTGTATCTTTTAAAGAATCAGCCACAAGAAGCTCAAGCTAGATTAGAACAAGCAGTTAGTTGGTTAGATCACTCTATTTCTGCCCCTCCCTGTCCAACTCATGGAAAGTAGGGAGTAGGGAGTAGGGAATAGGGAGTAGAAAAATCAATCAACTAATAACCTTCCCCACTCCCCACTCCCCTTTATCGTCGCAGAGATAATCTACGGCGATTTTCCATTTGTTTACAAAGCCTTAATTCTGTGCCTTTGCGGTTCCACTCTACCTGATCAAAAATTTGATGGAGAAGACATAAACCACGACCACTTTCTGCCTCATCTGGTGGGAGATAATCTGTTGATTCTTCATTACTACTAGATGAAGGAGTAAAGCCGCTACCCTGGTCTGATATTATCCACCAATATTGATTATCTATTAAGGAAAAACGCACTAGAACTGTTTTACTGGGATCAAGATTATTGCCATGTTTAGCTGCGTTTACTAGGGCTTCTTGAAGTCCTAGCCGCAGTTCTGCTTGTAATTTGGCTGGAATTTCTGCCAACAGTAAATCTAATATGGGACAAAGGTAGAGTGTTGAGGCAAAACTAATAGTACCCCAATAACGTCCAACTGGACGGAGTGAAATGGTAATCACAAGAGAAACCCCATAGCTTTCAGTTAGCTAGACATCAGTTTGCTATTACAGGCACCCTGATAAAACTTGAGGTGGTCATGCTGCCTTCAAACTTGCGTCTTTAAAACTAAATTTTCAAAATGCTAGGGAGCATTGGTTCTATGGATGAGTTGGCATTGCTTGAGTGTATAGCGGCTGGAATAAATTTGATAATCAAGCCAGCTAATTAGAAAGATGCTAATAGTTAAGGACAGTATTGGCATACTCTAAATTGGTTGCCGATTTGTAATTTACACAATCCACTTCATATTTTTAGGAGCCTATACAACTTGAATTTCTTTAAACAAAAGAAGTTTCTATTTTTAGCTTAATTCAATATTAGCATCTTTGGTATGCACTAGACTAGAAATTTCAAATTTCAGTTTTTGAAAGGACTTAGTACCCTTCTTTGTCCAAATGTGATAGCACAAGAAAGGCGGCAGCTTCAACATGAGCCGTTTGAGGAAAAAAATCAGCAGGTTGTACCCGTGTGATAGTATATTGCCCATCTTGACAAAGTAATTTCAGATCGCGAGCAAGGGTAGCGACTTTACAGCTGAGGTAAACGATCCGAGATGGTTTTAGTTGCCGTAAAGTGTCGATGACAGCGCGATCGCACCCCTTACGTGGCGGATCGAGTATTACTATTTCTGGTGTTATGCCCATTTTGGGAAGCAATTTTTCTACTGCCCCGACTTGAAATGTTACATTATCAATTCCGTTGCGCTGGGCATTCAAAATCGCTTGTTCTACTGCTGCTGGTTGCACTTCTAACCCTGTAGCAATACGTACTTTTTTGGCCAGGGGTAAAGTTAAAGTTCCAATACCACAATAAGCATCAACTAGCAACTCATCCCCTTGAAGATTGAGTTCTGATTGAATTACCTGCAATAGTGCCTCTGCTGTTTCTGTATAAACTTGAAAAAATGTATCTGGCAGCACTTGAAATTCCAGTCCAGCAAAATTCTCATGCAGGTGGGGGACTCCAGCGATGCAACGGGTTTCTGATCCAAAGATAGCATTTGTGCGATCGCCATTGCGATTGAGTGACACTCCCACCAACTGGGGATAGCGCTTTAACCACTCCTGGGCTTGGGTTTCAATTCCTGATAAATTCCAGTCCTTCACCACCAAAGTCAGCAACATTTCCCCAGTGTGTCGGCCAATGCGTAAACCGAGATGACGAATTTGCCCTTGATGTCTTTGTTCGTCGTAAATTTGCCAACCCTGCTGTTGGATGTCCTGCTTAACTTCGGCTAGTAAGGGATTTAAGCGCGCATCTTGGACTGGACATTGATTTAAGTTAATTAATTGGTGGCTACCTTTTTGGTAGTAACCAGCTTGTACCTGTCCTATTGCTGATTTGCCTAGAGGATATGTAGATTTGTTACGGTAGGCGAAAGCAGAAGGGGCAGCAAGTACCAAATCTACTGGTGGTTGGACAAAATTGCCAATGCGCTCCATTGCTTGGATAACTTGATTTTGCTTGGCAGCTAGCTGGTAATCATAATTAATATGCTGCCACTGGCAACCACCACACTTATCAGCCACAATACAACTAGGTCTGATCCGGTGGGGGGATCGTTCCAATAGCTCCTGGAGTTTCCCGTGGGCGTATTTGGGTTTTACGTGTACCAAGCGGACAATGGCGCGATCGCCTGGTACAGTATCTGGGACAAACACTACACGCCCATCAGCACGTCCCACACCATCGCCTGTATCGCTCAAGTCGGCGATCGTAACTTCAATTAATTCACCCTGTTGCCATACTATTTTAATCATTGATCATTGGTCATTAATCACTAGTAATTATTCTCCCCCACTCCCCACTCCCCACTCGCTATTTTACCCAAACAGATAAATTCAATACATAAGTAACTTTTATCCCTTCACTTGTGTACCTCAGACTCGTTAAACTAGCAAATAATAATATTTCAGGTGATTTCAATAACCATGACTGTAATTAACCAAGTCATTCTCAAAGCCGACGACGAACTGCGTTATCCCAGCAGTGGCGAACTTAAAAATATCAAAGACTTTCTGGAAACCGGTGTACAACGGACACGGATTGCTGCTACCCTAGCTGAAAACGAAAAAAAGATAGTTCAGGAAGCAACCAAACAACTTTGGCAGAAACGTCCTGACTTTATCTCTCCCGGTGGTAATGCTTACGGAGAACGTCAACGCTCTCTATGTATCCGTGATTTTGGCTGGTACTTACGCCTAATTACTTATGGTGTACTTGCTGGTGATAAAGAACCAATTGAAAAAATTGGTTTGATTGGCGTGCGGGAAATGTACAATTCCTTGGGCGTTCCTGTGCCTGGAATGGTAGAAGCTATCAATTCACTCAAAACAGCCTCCCTTGGCTTACTGAGCGCGGAAGACGCTGCTCAAGCAGCACCATACTTTGATTACATCATTCAAGCGATGTCTTAATACAAAGTGTGTGCTAGCTATAGGAGTATACTTCTGTTCTATTAGAGCGAGTGCAAGATATTAGCGCTCGATAGGCATAATATCCCCAATTTGATCATACTCTCCCCACATTTGGTAGTGGCTGTGGCAAAATCTTTGTCAAGTTACAAACCAGTTGTGGGGAAATTTTATGGGTATGGGGTATTTGATATCCAGATACAAAAAACCGACAGTCCTTTACGGATACTGTCGGCAATTTAAGTGTGTTCCCTATTAATGACTCGGCTAGAGTTCAATTGATATTAATTATGCCGACTTAGCGATCGCAAGGAGACGATCCTAATCATAGAGATGTGTGATTCTCGTCACTTCCTTGGTATAGATAAACTGCATATACCCGAATAATTCCTGAGTTCCAGTAAATCTATACAAGTTTGGAGCCTAAAGTATATACACGGATAGATGCGTTGTCTGCTCTTAAGCTGACAACGCAAATTAGACACTCAGTGGTTAAAAACGAGATAGACGAATTAAGAAACTCATGCCCCGTTTGTCAGAGTGCTGTAAGAGAAAGAGCTATCTGCAAAGACAAAATTATCAAAGCCAGTGGTGGACAAGCTAATGGAGTTTCCATTGTTGTTGAAACTGATGTTAGCACTTTTAAGGATATTGCCAGAAATAACACCAGATACGATGAGTTCAGAACGATTAAAAGCTCTAAGATCGAAGGTATCAAAACCGTCCCCGCCATCAACAGTCGCAGCACCGAACCCTTTCAAGTAGTCATCTCCAGTGCCCAGATTAATACTTAACCCGCCACCGATAGAGACTTTCTGTTGAACTCCATCTAGGATACTGGTGGCAATAATTTTGTCATTACCATCGCCAGTCTTGATGATTCCTTCTCCATAAATACCATAGGCAGTACCACCAATTGTTGTTGTAGCCTGTCCGGTAAGAATGTCAGAATCCTTGCCGGTATCAATGATTCCATCATTGACGATGCCATAGGCGGTGGAGTTTGTTCCTGAACTGTTCCCATTACCCGTAATCGTGTCCTTGCCTGTCCCTGTAGTGATGGTGGCGTCTTTAATATTCTGGATGCCGATCCCAGCACCACCGTCGCCGATGCCGCCAGAACTGATGCTGCCGTTGCCGCCGATGCCGCCGTTGCCGCCAGCACCGGTGCCAGTGATCGTGTCGTTTCCATCCCCTGTATTAATACCGCCACTGTTAGCGATGCCTGCCCCAGTACCACCGTTGCCGCCGTTGCCGCCGTTGCCGCCAGTATCTGTACCACCGTCGCCGCCGTTGCCGCCGTTGCCGCCCTTCCCAGTGCCGATGATCGTGTCGTTTCCGTCCTCTGTATTAAAACTGTCACTGTTGTTAGCGATGCCTGTCCCAGTACCGCCAACGTCGCCATCAGAGGGGACTTCGATGCCGTTGCCGCCGTTGCCGCCAGTACCTGTACCCGCGATCGTGTCTTGTCCATTCCCTGCATTCAGACTGCCACTGTTAGCAATGCCGATTCCAGCACCGCCGAGACCCCTTTCAGTGACGCCGTTACCGCCGTTGCCGCCAGTACCTGTACCCGCGATCGTGTCTTGTCCATCTCCTGCATTCAGATTGCCACTGTTAGCAATGCCAGTTCCAATACTGCCGTCGCCAGCCTGGGGAAAGCCCACGCCACCGTTGCCGCCAGTACCTGTACCTGCGATCGTGTCTTGTCCATCTCCTGCATTCAGACTGCCACTGTTAGCAATGCCAGTTCCAATACTGCCGTCGCCGCTAAAGGCGCCGCCGCCATTGTCGCCGCCAGTACCTGTGCCAATGATCGTGTCTTTTCCATCCCCTGTATTAATACTGCCACTGTTAGCGATGCCGATTCCAGTGCCGCCATTGCCGCTGAAAGTCCCGCCACCGCCGATGCTACCGATACCGTTGCCAGTGATCGTGTCTTCTCCGACTCCGGTATCCAGTTCGCCACTATTGCTGATACCTGTCCCACTACCACCACTGCCGCCGTCGCGACCGCCAGTAGGTGTGCCGCCAGTGCCAGTGCCGATGATCGTGTCTTGTCCATTTCCTGTATTAATACTGCTACTGTTAGCGATGCCTGTCCCACTACCACCATTGGCGCCAGGAGTGCGGCCAATGCCGCGGTTACCGCCGTTGCCGCCAGTACCGTTGCCGATGATTGTGTCGTTTCCGTCACCTGCATTCAGACTGCCACTGTTAGCGATGCCTGTCCCAGTACCACCGTCGCCACCCTGGAAGCCGCCGTTGCCGCCATTCCCGCCAGTACCGATGCCAGTGATTGTGTCTTCTTTGTCCCCTGCATTAATACTGCCACTGTTAGCGATGCCTGTCCCACTACCGCCGTCGCCGCCATTGTCGAAGCCGTTGATGACGTTGCCGCCGTTGCCGCCAGTACCAGTAGCGGTAATCGCGTCATTTCCGTCCCCTGTATTCAGTTCGCTATCGTTAACGATGCCGATCCCAGTACTGCCGTTGCCACCACTGCCATCGGCATCGCCACCGATGCCGCCCTTCCCTGTGCCGGCGATCGCGTCATTTCCGTCTCCAGTATTGAGTTTGCCACTGTTATTGATGCCTGTGCCAGTACCGCCGTCGCCGCCGGAGCCGAAGGTGTTGCCGCCGACGCCACCGTTACCGCCCTTCCCTGTGCCAGCGATCGCGTCGTTTCCGTCGCCTGTATTCAGACTGTCACTGTTAGCAATACCTGTGCCAGTACCACCGTTGCCACCGTTGCCGTCGATGCCGATGCCGCTACCGTCGCCGATGTCCCTACCGTCGCCGTCGCCGATGCCGCCGTTGCCGCCCTTGCCTGTGCCAGTGATCGCGTCGTTTCCGTCCCCGGTATTCAGACTGTCACTGTTAGCGATGCCTGTCCCACTACCGCCGTCGCCACCGTCGCCACCGTCGCCACCGTCGGCACTGCTACCGTCGCCATAGTCAAAGCCGTCGCCACCGATGCCGCCGTTGCCGCCCTTCCCTGTGCCAGCGATCGCGTCGTTTCCGTCGTCTGTATTTAGACTGCCACTGTTAGCAATACCTGTGCCAGTACCGCCGTCGCCGCCGTTGCTGTACAAGGAATCTCCGCCGTTGCCACCAGTACCGATGCCAGCGATCGCATCGTTTTCGTCCCCAGTATTCAGACTGTTACTATTAGTTATTCCAGTGCCGTTACCACCGTTGCCACCGTTGCCGCCGTCAATGCCGTTACCACCGATGCCGCCGTTGCCGGTGCCAGTGATCGCGTCTTCTCCGTCCCCAGTATTCAGACTGCCACTGTTATCGATGCCGATCCCGGTACCGCCGTCGCTACCGTCAATGCCGTTAAAGTTGCCGCCAGTGCCAATGCCAGCGATCGCGTCGTTTCCGTCCCCAGTATTCAGACTGCCACTGTTAACGATGCCTGTTCCAGTACCGCCGTCGCCGGGACTGCCACCGGGGTTGCCGCCGATGCCACCAGTGCCATTGCCAGCGATCGCGTCGTTTCCGTCCCCAGTATTCAGACTGCCACTGTTAATGATGCCTGTTCCAGTACCGCCGTCGCCGGCAGTGCTGCCATCGTCGCCGCCGATACCACCAGTACCTATACCAGCGATCGCGTCGTTTCCATCCCCTACATTCAGACTGCCACTGTTAGCAATGCCGATCCCAGTACCGCCGTTGCCAGTGGACGCACCGCCGTCGCCGCCCTTGCCGCCAGTACCTGTGCCAGTAATCGTGTCGTTTCCATCCCCTGCATTTAGACTACTACCGTTATCAATGCCAGTTCCAGTACCACCGTTGTTGCCGGTAATACTAGAGCCGCCGATGCCGCCAGTACCGATGCCGATGATCCTGTCTCCTCCCTCCCCCGTGTGCAGTTCGCCCCTGTTAGCGATGCCAGTTCCAGCTGTGCTGTTGCCGCTGATGCGACCGCTGCCGCCGTTGCCGCCCTTCCCTGTGCCGGCGATCGTGTCGTTTCCGTCCCCTGCATTCAGACTGCTACTGTTGAAAATGCCGATCCCATCCCCAGCATTGCCGGATTCGCCGAAGCGGCCGCCAGGGCCGCCGTTGCCGCCGATACCTGTGCCAGTGATCGTGTCTTCTCCGTCCCCTGTATTGAGTTTGTCACTGTTATTGATGCCTGTCCCAGTTCCGCCGATGCCGCCGTTGCCGAAGCCGAAGCCGCCGATGCCGCCGTTGCCGCCGATACCTGTGCCAGCGATCGCGTCATTTCCGTCCCCTGTATTGAGTTTGCCATTGTTATTGATGCCTGTCCCAGTTCCGCCGTCGCCGCCGGAGCCGAAGATGTCGTCGCCGTTGCCGCCGTTGCCGCCGATACCTGTGCCGGCGATCGCGTCATTTCCGTCTCCAGTATTGAGTTTGCCACTGTTATTGATGCCTGTGCCAGTACCGCCGTCGCCGCCGGAGCCGAAGGTGTTGGCGCCGCCGCCACCGTTACCGCCAGTACCTGTGCCAGCGATCGCGTCATTTCCGTCCCCTGCATTCAGACTGTTACTATTGGTGATTCCAGTGCCAATACTGCCGTTGCCACCGTTGCCACCGTTGCCACCGTCAAAGCCGTTGCCACCGATGCCGCCGTTGCCGCCCTTCCCTGTGCCGGTGATCGCGTCGTTTCCGTCCCCGGTATTCAGACTGCCACTGTTATTGATACCTGTCCCAGTACCGCCGTCGCCACCGTCGCCACCGTCGGCACTGCTACCGTCGCCATAGTCAATGCCATCGCCACCGATGCCGCCGTTGCCGCCCTTCCCTGTGCCGGTGATCGCGTCGTTTCCGTCGCCTGTATTCAGACTGTCACTGTTAGCGATTCCAGTGCCGGTACTGCCGTCGCCACCGTCGCTACCATTGCCACCGCCACCTTCGCTACCGTCAAAGCCGTTTCCGCCGTTGCCGCCGTTGCCGCCCTTCCCTGTGCCAGCGATCGCGTCGTTTCCGTCCCCGGTATTCAGACTGTCACTATTAGCGATTCCAGTGCCAGTACCGCCGTCGCCGCCTTCGCCGCCGTTAAAGCCGTCGCCGATGCCGCCGTTGCCGCCGTCGCCGCCCTTCCCTGTGCCAGCGATCGTGTCGTTTCCGTCGCCTGTATTCAGACTGCCACTGTTGACAATGCCTGTCCCAGTACCGCCGTCGTCGCTGCCGCTGAAAAAGCCGAAGACGCCGCCGTTGCCGCCGTTGCCGCCCTTCCCTGTGCCAGTGATCGTGTCTTTTCCGTCCTCAGCATTCAGACTGCCACTGTTAGCGATGCCAGTGCCAACACCCCCGTCGCCAGTACCTAAGGCGTCGCCGCCGATGCCGCCAATACCGGTGCCGTTGATAGTGTCGTTTCCGTCCCCGGCATTCAGACTGCCACTATTATCGATGCCAGTGCCAACACCGCCGTCGCCGCCCTCGAAAGCAGCACTGCCGCCGATGCCGCCATTACCAGTGCCAGCGATCGCGTCTTCTCCGTCCCCTGTATTGAGACTGCCACTGTTGACAATGCCTGTGCCAGTACCGCCGTCACCGCCGTCGAAATCAACGCCACCGATGCCGCCAGTACCCATGCCGATGATAATGTCTTCTCCGTCCCCTGTATTGAGACTGCCACTGTTGACAATGCCCGTGCCAGTACCACCGTTGCCGCCGTTGCCGCCGAAGCGGTCAGTGCCGGTGCCGCCAGTGCCAGTGCCAGTGCCAGTAATCGTGTCTTCTCCATCCCCTGTATTCAGACTGCCACTGTTGACAATGCCTGTGCCAGTACTGCCGTTGTTGCCGGAGAAGCTGTTGCCGCCCTTCCCTGTGCCAGTGATCGTGTCTTTTCCGTCTCCTGTATTCAGGCTGCCACTGTTGACAATGCCTGTGCTAGTACCACCGTTGCCGCCGATGCCGCCAGTGGCGGTGCCAGTGATCGTGTCTTTTCCGTCGCCTGTATTCAGACTGCCACTATTGACAATGCCTGTGCCAGTACCGCCGCCGGTGCCGCCGTCGCCGCCAGTACCAATGCCGATGATCGTGTCGTTTCCGTCCCCTGTATTCAGACTGTCACTGTTGAAAATGCCTATCCCAGTACCGCCGTCGCCGCCGTCGCCGCCATCCCTAATGCCGTCGCCGCCGTCGCCGCCGTCGCCGCCCTTCCCAGTGCCGGCGATCGCGTCGTTTCCGTCCCCTGTATTCAATTTGCCACTGTTGACAATGCCTGTGCTAGTACCGCCGTTGCCGCCGGTGCCGAAGGCGTCGCCGCCGTTGCCACCGTTGCCGCCATTACCAGTGCCAGCGATCGCGTCGTTTCCGTCCCCTGTATTCAATTTGCCACTGTTAGCGATGCCTGTCCCAGTACCGCCGTCGCCGCCGTCGCCGCCAATGCCGTCGCCGCCGCCGATGATGTCGTCGCCGCCGATGCCACCGTTGCCACCAGTACCAGTGCCAGAGATAGTGTCTTTTCCGTCCCCTGTATTCAATTTGCCACTGTTAGCGATGCCTGTCCCAGTACCGCCGTCGCCGCCGTCGCCGACAATGCCGTCGATATTGTCATCGCCGTCAATGCCGATGCCGCCAGTACCGATGCCAGCGATCGCATCTTCCCCTGAGCGCGTACAAATGAAACCTCCAGTTAAAATATCAATACCAATTGCTACAGAGGCATTTAATTCTTCCCCAAGTAAAGTGTCGTTTCCGGAGGTGCCGATGAAATTGGGTGGAACGGTAAGTCTAGGCATGATCAAAATCCTCTTAATTGGGTTTAGTATGGTCGGTTTGCTCATTTGGATGAGCCGTTTCTCAAAAAAATTCCCGGAATCCTTTATCCAAGAGCGATTCAGTGATTGAGTCCGCTGTTGTAGGAATCACTTCCGGCAATGAAGTTCCAAATAATCAGAATTTACGGGATTAAAACTTGTTTGCGATCGCGTCCTATGAATTTATTCTGCGTTCAACTAGTGGGTTATCTCACAGGCTGATAGCCATTTTCATAATCTGCAAATCATCTATGCACGTTCAAGAAAAGAAAATTTTATTACTTGGTTAATAACAGTACAATTACCAATATATCAAGATTCACTACAATCTATCTTTAGACGTATTACGATATTTATTTTAAGTAGATTTGTTTAGCTCAACTGTACTATCACCCATGAACCATCCTAGAACTGCACCTATAGGTACAGTAAATCGATAGAATAATGCTCTGTACAATTGGTGCATTATTTCCATGACCGCCACATCTCCTGCTTTCTTTTCTCCCCAAGAAATCGCTGCTGAAGGTCTTAAGCCAGAAGAATATACAGAAATTGTCCGTCGGTTAGGGCGTCATCCCAACAAAGCCGAACTGGGAATGTTTGGGGTAATGTGGTCAGAGCATTGCTGTTACAAAAATTCTCGACCTCTACTCAAACAATTTCCCACCGAAGGAACGCGCATCCTCGTGGGTCCTGGTGAAAATGCTGGTGTTGTAGACTTAGGTGACGGATTCCAACTAGCCTTCAAAATTGAATCTCACAACCACCCCTCAGCAGTCGAACCCTTTCAAGGAGCTGCAACGGGAGTAGGAGGCATTCTCAGAGATATCTTTACAATGGGTGCGCGTCCCATTGCCATATTAAACTCGCTGCGCTTTGGTTCCCTAGAAGATGCCAAAACCCAAAGGTTATTTACTGGTGTAGTGGCAGGAATTGCCCATTATGGTAATTGTTTAGTCGGTAATGAAGCATTTATCTGGAAAGATAAAAAGGGTGTACATTTTGACACTATTGGCAACTTTGTCGAATCACGCTTAAGAGCCAATGTCACTACTTTAGAACTAGAAGATGCAGATGCAGTTCAAACACTTTCTTTAGACCCAAACAGCCACAATGTTTGTTGGCAGCGTGTACGCCGTATTTTCAAGCGCCACACCCAAAATCTGATTACTATCCGCACAGCCCTTGGACGTACCTTAATAGTAACGCCAGACCACCCCATGCTAATTTGCTCAAAAGGTGAATGGGATATTGCCGTAGCACAATCTTTACAAGTAGGCAATGAAATCCCCATACTAACTGCATTACCAAAATTAGCTAGAGAAGAAACAAACGAACCACTAGACTTACTTGCTGCTTTAAATCCAGAAGATAGCAGTGGTAAAAATGTATACGTTCAACTACCAGAGAATTGGCAGGTAACAGAAGTTGTTCGTACTGCTTTAAGGTTACTTGAACCTTTAGCTAGCAACCGTCATCAATATCTGAGTACTGGTAGATTTCCCCTCTCACACTTTTTCGCTTTAGAACTGCTACTCAAGGTTTCACATAGCGATATCCGCTTGTTCCGTCGGGGTAAAGCTAATTACATGAGTGCTGTCATTCAACCTGATGAATTATTTGCCCGCTTAATTGGCTATTTCCTCGCAGAAGGTTGTGTTTCCCAAAATGGGAATACCTATAAAATTATTTTCACCTTTGCTCATCATGAAACAGAGTATGTTGATGATGCGATCGCTGGGTTGAAGTACCTCGGATTGCGTCCTTGTGTGGAAAAGCGGGTTTCAACTATTGCTGTTTATGCTACTTCATGGCTATTGGGGCATTTTTTAAGGAATGTCTGGCAGTGTGGAACTCAAGCTAGTAATAAGGCATTCCCTAGCTTTATTTTTCAATGGTCTGCTGACTTACAACGTGAAGCCTTAAAAGGTTTGTTGCGTGGTGATGGTTCCATGACCACAAAAACTCATGGGAATAATGCCAAAATTAGCTTTGGGACAACGAGCCGCAAGCTGTTTGAGCAAACAGTCCTTCTGCTACAAAGTCAAGGAGTAATACCATATATTTATCGCAAACCAGCAGGTGAGGGAGAAATTGAAGGACGCAAGCACATTAGCCAACCATTATGGCAATTGGAAGTTAATAATTTTGCGGGATTAAAAGCTTTGGCCAATGTTTTTAGTCAAGAGCGAAATGGGGAATTAGCTATTGCTTTGAATCGTTATAATGGCACTAAACATTCATTCCCACGCTTTACTCAGTCTGCTGAAGATGTAGCTGTTGTCAAAATTAAAAGCATTCAATGCCAAGCCGTTGATGAATGTGATGTGTACGATGTTGAAGTAGATAATACCCATCTATTCGTGACTTCAAGCGGGATAGTTACACATAACTGTGTGGGAGTACCCACCGTTGGCGGCGAAGTTTACTTTGACCCGGCTTACTCTGGTAATCCTCTGGTGAACGTGATGGCACTGGGTTTGATGGAAACACCAGAAATTGTCAAATCTGGAGCATCTGGTTTAGGCAATCCCGTGCTGTATGTTGGTTCCACCACCGGGCGCGATGGCATGGGAGGCGCGAGTTTTGCCAGTGCAGAATTGAGTAATCAGTCAATGGATAACCGTCCTGCTGTGCAAGTGGGCGACCCCTTTTTGGAAAAGTCGTTAATTGAAGCTTGTCTGGAAGCATTTAAGACAGGTGCAGTTGTCGCCGCCCAGGATATGGGAGCTGCTGGGATCACCTGTTCTACCTCAGAGATGGCGGCAAAAGGTGGTGTGGGAATTGAACTAGATTTAGATAAGATTCCCGTCAGAGAAATGGGGATGGTTCCTTATGAATACTTGCTTTCAGAATCTCAAGAACGAATGCTGTTCGTTGCCCACAAGGGGCGTGAGCAGGAATTAATCGACATTTTCCACCGTTGGGGACTTCAAGCTGTTGTTGCTGGAACAGTCATAGCTGAACCCATCGTGCGGATTTTCTTTGAGGGTAAAGTAGCAGCCGAAATTCCTGCTGAAGCTTTGGCGGAGAATACCCCACTGTATCATCGGGAGTTGTTGACAGAACCACCAGAATATGCGCGTCAAGCTTGGGAATGGACTCCTGATTCCTTGCCTGATTGCACAACTACTGGAATAGAACTTCAAGGACGCCTGCAAAGTTGGAGCGATATTCTGTTAACTTTGCTGGATACACCCACGATCGCTTCTAAAAACTGGGTATATCGTCAGTATGATCATCAAGTACAAAATAATACAGTAATATTACCAGGTGGTGCAGATGCGGCTGTTATCCGTTTGCGCCCCCTTGAAGAGAATAGGGGGCAGGGGAGCGGGGGGGCAGAGGAGCAGAGAAGAATTCTCAATGCCCAACGCGGTGTTGCTGCTACGGTAGATTGCAATCCTCGTTATGTTTATCTTGATCCTTACGAGGGAGCTAAGGCAGTAGTGGCAGAAGCTGCACGCAATCTTAGCTGTGTGGGTGCAGAACCTCTGGCGGTGACAGATAACCTAAATTTTGGCTCTCCAGAAAAACCGATTGGTTACTGGCAATTAGCAGAAGCTTGTCGCGGTTTGGCTGAAGGTTGTCGGGAATTGGCAACACCGGTCACAGGCGGAAATGTCTCTTTATACAACGAAACCCTTGATTCTCAAGGCATCCCACAACCAATTTATCCCACTCCAGTAGTAGGTATGGTGGGCTTGATTCCCGATTTAACCAAAATTTGTGGTCAAGGTTGGCAAGCATCTGGCGATGTAATTTACTTATTGGGATTACCCATACAATCCAAAATTGAATTACAATCCAAAATCCAAAATCCAAAATCCAAAATTGAATTGGGAGCATCTGAGTATTTAGCCACTATCCACAGTACTGTTGCCGGAAAACCGCCACGGGTAGATTTTGACTTGGAACGCCGCGTCCAGAAAGTTTGTCGTGAAGGAATTCGTAACGGTTGGGTGCGTTCAGCCCATGATTGTGCTGAGGGGGGAGTGGCGATCGCAATAGCAGAATGTTGTATTGCTGGCAAGCTTGGTGCCGAAATTAATTTGGAAATAGCACCAACCCAGGCACTACCTCGCCTTGATGAGGTGCTGTTTGGCGAAGGTGGTGCGCGGATTTTAGTTTCTGTAGCATCGGAACGACAGGAAATTTGGGAATCATACTTACAGGAACATCTTGGTCAAGAGTGGCAAAAACTGGGTATGGTCGGTAATTTTGAGACGGGTTTGGGGGTTTTCACCACTGATAATCAAGCCTTAATCAAAGTTAGTATTAAAGATATGGAAGATTATTATTGCCACGCGATCGCCAGACGTCTCGCTATCCACACCACTACTTCTGAGTGCTGAGTATTTAGACTTCACTCAGAACTATTAGCGTCTCTGAGCATAATTACGGTACTGTTTTAATGGATGGTTAAAGATTTGTTAAGAAATCTGCCACCATCTATCAACATAATCCCTGTGACTTGACCCCCCCACCAGGAGCAAAGCTAGCATGATTTCTATTCATTCCGTCACTTCGGATGATTACCCCGACCAGAGCAACAACCCAATTAATAGTCATGAAAATCGTCCTGATAAGCCAGAAGAAGCTTGTGGTGTTTTTGGTATCTATGCACCAGGACAAGATGTTGCTAAACTGACATACTTTGGATTGTATGCCCTTCAGCATCGGGGTCAAGAATCAGCTGGGATTGCCACATTTGAGGGCACACAAGTACACCTCCACAAAGATATGGGCTTGGTGTCTCAAGTTTTCAACGAATCCATCTTGGAGCAGTTGCCTGGGAGTCTTAGTATTGGTCACACTCGTTATTCCACCACAGGTTCTAGCCGCAAAGTTAATGCCCAACCCGCAGTGCTGGAAACTCGCTTAGGTTCGTTAGCTTTAGCACATAACGGTAATTTAGTCAATACTGTGCAACTGCGCCAAGAGTTGCTTGAGAATAAATGTAACTTAGTCACGACAACAGACTCAGAAATGATCGCTTTTGCGATCGCAGAAGCCATCAATGCTGGCGCAGATTGGCTAGAAGGTGCAATTCAGGCATTTCACCGTTGCCAAGGAGCCTTTAGTTTAGTTATTGGCACTCCCAATGGCGTTATGGGTGTCCGTGACCCCAATGGCATTCGTCCGCTAGTAATTGGCACTTTAGCTGGTAATCCAATCCGTTACGTTTTGGCTTCCGAGACTTGTGGTTTAGACATCATTGGAGCCGAATACCTGCGAGACGTTAAACCAGGTGAATTAGTTTGGATTACTGAAGAAGGTTTGGCTTCCTATAATTGGAGTCAAAAATCCGAGCGGAAATTGTGTATCTTTGAGATGATTTACTTTGCCCGTCCTGATAGCGTCATGCACAGCGAGAGTTTGTACAGCTATCGAATGCGGTTAGGGCGGCAATTAGCTGAAGAATCTGCTGTAGATGCCGATATTGTCTTTGGTGTTCCTGATTCTGGTATACCTGCTGCTATTGGATTTTCCCAGGCTTCCGGTGTAGCTTACGTTGAAGGACTGATTAAAAATCGCTACGTTGGACGAACCTTTATTCAGCCAACCCAAACCATGCGCGAGTCGGGTATCCGCATGAAACTCAACCCCCTCAAAGATGTACTGGTGGGTAAACGAGTAATTATTGTCGATGACTCGATTGTGCGGGGTACTACCAGCCGTAAACTCGTCAAAACCATCCGTGAAGCTGGTGCAATAGAAGTACATATGCGAATTTCTTCTCCGCCTGTAACTCATCCCTGCTTCTATGGCATCGATACCGATTCTCAGGATCAGTTGATTGCTGCTACAAAGTCAGTAGCGGAAATTGCCAAGCAACTGGAAGTAGACAGCCTCGCTTATCTCAGCTGGGAAGGAATGCTAGAAGCGACACGAGAAGACACCAATAGTTTCTGTTCTGCTTGCTTCACTGGAGATTATCCCGTAGCGATTCCTGAGCAAGTCAAGCGTTCTAAATTGAGCTTAGAAAAGGTAGTGGTGTAAGAAGCTAGTACCGCTTTGCGTAATTCGTAATTAAGTTTTAGCAAGGGTTTCAGATATTACAAATGTGTGGCTTATTTACGCCCTATTGTACTAGGAACTAGAGACTGGGGAATGAGGGAAGCAGAGAATGAATAATAACTCCTAACTCCTCACTCCTAACTAATGTTCAATTTTGACTCAGGCTAAAATAAGTAAATACTCTAAACATAGATGGTTTATGAACCAGCCGATATCTGAGAGAGTGCGCTGGACTACCGCCGACTTAGAATTATTTCCAGATAACGGAAACCGTTATGAAATTATTGACGGAGACTTGTTTGTGACCAAAGCGCCTCACTGGAACCATCAAAAAACCTGTGTCAGAATTAGCACTTCCTTGGATAATTGGTCACAAACTACTGGTTTGGGAGAAGTTGTAACTGCTCCAGGCATAATTTTTGGCGATCATGATAATGTGATTCCTGATGTTGTCTGGGCTAGCAATAAGAGATTGACGCTACTTTTGGACGACGCGGGGCATTTGACTGGTGCGCCAGAACTGGTTGTAGAGGTGCTATCTGCTGGTAGTGAAAACGAAAAGCGGGACAGGGAATTTAAACTAAAGCTTTACTCAGCAAGAGGCGTTAGAGAATATTGGATTGTGGATTGGCGCAAGCAACAGGTGGAAGTCTATCGACGCGAACAAGCGAGTTTAAAGTTAGTTGCTACGTTGTTTAATGGTGATGAATTGAGTTCACCAATATTGCCTGATTTTAATTGTGCGATCGCATCCTTATTTACTTAATAACCCAAGTTGCTAGTTATGCGATCGCTCCCCTCGCTAGTTGAAGAATGAAACCCAAGTTTTAAAGCAATACAGTTCAGATAAGACCAAAACATTTGTAGAGACGGCGATTTATCGCGTCTCAAAAACCCAAAATTTTGTACCAGTAGCCCTTAACTGAACCGTATTGAGTTTTAAAAGGGTTTGCGCTTAAGTTGACACTTATGAACGCACTGACTCCCCTACGTGTATTTCAAAAATTAAATAGGAGTCCTATATATCTTCACAATGAATGTAAGTATTACTTTAATTTTTAAAAAATCTTACTACGTTGAAACACCAACCCTATATTTTTAAAATTTAAATTTAATATTTAAATCATCATCTTTATAACGTAATTATAAATTTTAAAAAAGTTAATTGGTGATAATACTGAAACTTTACAATAACTAACTAATTTTTAGCATTTTTTTATAAAAATAAGAATAATTTTTCCGATATATCATAGACAAATCAGGAAAAAACAAATATTAATTAAGTAAGCTATTTTGTTAGTTTTTATTCAATCTAACAGAATCTACTCATTGCCATGTTTTTGCTATTTACAGAATAAAAGTAAATTCATGTAAATATCAAATTCATCAATGCTAATAGTAAAGTTTAGAAAATTTTGTTTTAAATAATCTTCGGGAGTATGCAGATGACTTTTGATTTAGATACAACTTTTCAAATAGATGCAAATCGTATTAAGTTAAAAGAGGCATATTCAACAGTATTTAGCTCATATAATACGAAGATTCCTTTTGTAATTTGGTTACTAGAGAATCCTAATAGCCCCTTGGCATTACCTGGGAAGATTAGCCTTCACAATCATGATTATATTCACATACTTTTAGGTAGAGGTATCTCTCCCCAAGATGAAGCTTTTGTAATTGGATTTACTATGGGAAACGACTTAAATACTAATATAATCCATCTATTTATATATAAGTTTTTTGCTAAATTTATATTTCCATATCCATACAAGTTTTCTAAATTAGATTTAATAAATTTTGAATTAGGTTTTATTTATGGCAGAAAAATGAAAATAAAACAAATGAATGAGATAAATTTTGAAAAGTATCATAATGAGACTATAAATTATCTCAGAAATTATTTTGGTATTGATGCTGATGAGATCCAACTCATACAACATATTGAAATTTGGTTGATGCCCAATTATAATTATACAGCAGATTTCAAGTTAATAAAGTACACAAGCTAAGTCTAAAAGCCAGATATAAAGCCTGTTTTACTTCTGTTAGCGCAGCAGGGCGTAGCCCATTCTGAGAGGATGTTTGTTTGAAAAGTCCTCTTGTCGGTATCAAAAGTTTTAGATCCCTCTAAATCTCCCGATAAATTGGGAGACTTTGATTCCGGTTCCCCCCTTTTTAAGGGGGGTTAGGGGGGATCTAAAAGTGCCTAAAGAAATTCATAGCGAAACACTTTTCAAACAACCTATGACTCCTTATCCTTAATTCTGAATTCTGCTGTATCTAAAATAAGAGGATAAAAATGCACTTACCTTATAAACTTAGATTTCTTCCCTCTCAAATAGTAGCTATAACAGTACTGCTAACGCTACTTTTATTTATTCCTCAAATTTTGCTTAATTGGCAAGCATATTATCATTTCAATAGTATTACTAAAAATGAATTTCAGCTCCAAAAACTGAGTGATGAAATTATCTATTTTGATGAAGTATTAACCATGTCAGCCCGCATAAATGCTGTTACAGGTAACCTTACTTGGGAACAACGGTATCGGCAATTTGAACCTAAACTCGATGTTGCCATTAAAGAATTTATTAAATTGGCTCCTAAAACATATGAAAATGAGGATGCAAAAAAAATTGATGCTGCTAATCAGCAGTTGGTCAGAATGGAGTATCAATCTTTTGATTTAGTCAAAAAAAATCAACAAAAAACCGCCCAACTACTATTGTCTAGTCCTGAATATGAAACTCATAAACACATTTATGCCGATGGAATTGCTAAAAGAAAGCGTAATATCTCACTTCAGTTAGAGCAGACAGTTGCTGAATATCGCAAAAGAATGTTTTGGGCAATTTTAGAATCTATCATAAGTTTAATAATACTTATTCCGGCATGGCTTTTGGTATTAAATTTGTTGCAAGAGTATTTAAAAGCGAAAAAAATCGCTCAAGCCGCCTTAGAAGAAACTAATTATATCTTGGAAATGCAAGTGGCGGCGAGAACAAAAAAATTAAAACGGAAAAATATTCAATTACAACAGACACTGCAAGAATTGCAACATACTCAAGTACAACTGATTCAAATTGAAAAGATGTCTTCACTAGGTCAGCTAGTTGCTGGTGTTGCTCATGAAATTAATAATCCTGTTAATTTCATTTATGGCAACTTAATACACGTTAAAGAATATACTCAGAAATTACTAACTTTAACTAATCTATATCGGCAACAATATCCTCATTACAACCCAGAAATAAGTCTTTTGATTGATGAGATAGATTTAGAGTTTATTATTGATGATCTGCCGAAAATCTTATCTTCAATGACAGTTGGTGCTGATCGTATTCGCGAGATTATCCTAACCTTGCGGAACTTCTCCCGTCTTGATGAAGCAGAAATGAAACCTGTTGATATTCATGAAGGAATTGATAGCACACTGTTAATTTTGCAGCATCGTATTAAAGGAAAATCCGAACAGCAAGAAATTGCAATTATTAAAGACTATGGTAGTTTGCCTCTTGTCGAATGTTATGCGGGAGGATTAAATCAGGTTTTCATGAATATCCTGAGTAATGCCATCGATGTTTTACGTAAAGAGGAGATGGAGCGCTTAAAAGAAGAGATTAAACAACACTCCAGTTTCATTACTATTTATACTGAAGTTAAAAATCAAGAGTGCGTAATTATCAGCATTAAAGATAATGGTTCAGGAGTAACTGAGGAAGTTAAGACTAAATTATTTGACCCCTTCTTTACTACTAAACCTGTAGGCGAAGGTACTGGTTTGGGATTATCTATTAGTTATCAGATTGTAGTAGATAAGCATAAGGGAAAAATTAAGTGTGTTTCTGCACCTAAAAAGGGGACAGAATTTGTGATTGAGATTCCTATCAAGCAGATAAGGCAAGCAAATATTTTAACAAAGACAGATAGTAAGGTTAGGAAGTGCCTCTAGTATATTTTAGGGCTTACGCACTCATGACGAGAAACTAAGCCTTTGCGATTACTTCTCTTCGAGACGCTCCGCGAACACTCGTGACGTAAAATCGTAGTTCCTGCGTAAGTCCTGTATTTGTTGCGATAGTCATCTCAAAACGAATAAAGAATCGCTCTTGAGTCTCTTGCAACTAAGATGCAGCAGTTTCAACAACTACCTCAGAATGAATTTTGAGTTTACTTAGCATCAGAGCAAGCGATGTCTCGCTAAGACTGCGACCCCCTCACCGCTTTGCATCTACGCTAATCCATAAATTTAACTATGCTGCAAAAACTCAACCTTGGGCAATAACGGGTCAGTTACAATACCCACACCGCTAAAACCCCAGCGTTTGAGCAAGTTTCCCAACTGTGTACGCGCAATAGATTCCACAGCAAAGCGATTTGCCAGTTCTGCCGCATGGGTATTGAGATAGCTTAAGGCATCAAAGTTTTCCTGAAACAGCAATAAATAGCCTGATGTTTCGGTATCAGGACGAGCGATGAGATAATTACCGTCAGTTTTTGAGCGCACTAAGTAATAGAATTCGGACAGCATGGAGATGACTAATTGAGATTTTCTAAGCGAATGCGGGGATCTGCTGCTTTTAACATCAAGTCGGCGATTAAATTGCCAACAATCAGCAGCACTGCGCCCATTATCAAGCTTGCCATTAACAAATATAAATCTTGAGCTTGTAAAGCTTGTAGAGTCAACCTCCCTAAACCAGGCCAGTTGAAGAAAAATTCGGCGATGAAGGCACCATTTAATAAACTAGCTAATTCAAAACCTAATAAGGTAATCAAGGGATTTATAGCGTTGCGGAGAGCATGAACATAGATAACGCGGTTTTCTGGCAATCCTTTGGCACGAGCCGTTTGGATGTAATCTTGACGCAGAACATCCAATAGTTCGCCGCGAGTGATGCGTTGTAAACCAGCAAAACTGGTAATTGAGAGGGCGATAGTAGGTAAAATCATGTGCCAGCCGACATCTAAGATTTTGCCAAACCACGACAGTTCCGAGTGATTGATACTAGTCATGCTACCCACTGGGAATAGCGGCGAGGTGATTTGGGCTAAAACCAGCAGTCCTAAAACAGTGATGAAACTGGGAAAACCCTGTCCAGCGTAACTAATTACCTGTAAAATCCGGTCTGCTGGCTTATTTTGTTTAACAGCAGCAAAGATCCCTAGAGGAATGGCGATCGCCCATGTGACAATTAAAGATGCGATCGCCAATAGCAAGGTTGCTGGTACTCGTTCCCATAACAGCGATACTACTGACCGTTTGTAAGAGAAACTTGGGCCAAAATCGCCTCGCGATACAATATTCCATAGCCAAAACACATATTGCTCTAACCACGACTTATCCAAGCGCCAAAATTGCCGAAGGACATTAATTTGTTCTCTAGACTTCTTGGGATCTGCCTCTAATTGAGTTACAAAATCCCCAGGAGCAAGTTGAATAATGAAAAACGACAACGCTGATGCCAATAACAAAGTCAACAGTGCTTGCAATACCCGCTTTACCACATAAACAAAAGTTTCGCTCGTAACTAGCCTGATTAGCCAATCCCGACCTGTCTCCAAGGAAATTCTCGTAGATGTCATAGCATTTTGGATTTTAGATTTTAGATTTTAGATTGAAAAGAGCGATCGAGTCAGGGGCTTGTGATTTAATTTTAGATTTTGGAGTTCGGCGTGAGCGCTTAATCGAATGCTTTTAAATCTTCAATCCAAAATCCAAAATTTAAAATCTAAAATTCGATCCTTTGTCTAATGACCCATGACTAATATTCAATTAAAGAGATAATCGGCACGTCCGGCAGATATTTACGCCCTTGTAAATCCCGTAGCTCGATGATAAACCCAAACCCCACCAGATCGCAGCCAATCTTCTGCACCAACTTTGCAGTTGCACTCGCAGTTCCACCTGTGGCAATCAAATCGTCCACAATCAAAACTCGGCTACCTTGCTGTAAAGCATCTTGATGCACTTCTAAGCAGTCTGTACCATACTCTAGTTGATATTCAATTGAGTGAACCTCTGCTGGTAACTTACCTTTTTTGCGGACGGGAATAAAACCAGCGCCTAATTTGTAAGCCAGAGGTGAGCCAAAAATAAATCCTCTCGACTCTATACCGATGACATAATCCACCCTCATCCCAGCTTCATCGCATTTTTGTGTTAAAAAGTCAATAGTGTAGCGCAATCCCTCTGGATCGCGCAGCAGCGTAGTAATATCCCGAAATAAAATTCCGGGTTTGGGGAAATCTGGGATGTCACGAACAAGAGACTTCAAATCCATAAAAGAGGGAGTGGGGAGTGGGGAGTGGGGAGTAGGGAGTGAGGAGTGAGGAGTTATGAATTTAAATTCATAGCTATCCCAGTCGCCAATTTCAGATACCTGAAAAATCGTACACTATAATGTCATACGCTGGGGTCGAAGTTGAAGCTTCGCTCTTGATTGACGGTAATTAGAATTTAAACCAAGCTAGGAAAGGTATCGCCCTAACAAATCATGTAGATTAATTTATGTTTTAAAACTTTGATTTCAATATGGGGAAACCTTTTAGTAGAAAGATTTGAGTAATGTATATATCAGGTGGTCATGTTACTATCACAAGTCTAATGCTCAAGTCTTGGCTACCGATTTTAAATTTGTTTTACCTAGTCTGTTAGAACCGCACAAGGTATTTTATAGAATGAATGTGTCCGCAAGTTTAACGCCGTTCAACAGTTCAATCCAAGACTCACTGCCGATGATTCTGGACACTCTACCAGATCCTGCGATCGCTTCCAAGACGTGTCCTCGAAGAACGCGATTACAAATTGACCTGATTTTACTGGCAATTGAAGCTTTAGAGCTTGGTGGTTCGGAAGCAATCCTGGCTTTTTCTCAAGAATTGGATCTTAAAGGCATTGTTAAAGACAGGGTAAATTTATGGCGGATGCGTAGCTCTAATCCGCTACGCAGAGCGCATATGCGCCGTCCCTTAACTATCATAGAAGCAAAAGCTCTGGTGGTGATTGCTTGCTACATAGCACGGCGTTTAACTGTTGTCATCCGCCAGTTATTAATGATATGTCAACAAATGGAAGAAAAGCAGATTCCATTAGAACAGAATTTGCGCCTATCTAATTACCTAGAGCGGTTTAGAGCGCATTTTAAGAGTCGGATGAATGCTCGACGCTCTGGTGTACTGGCATTAAGTTCTGATGAAAAATTAGATGAGCTAGCTATAAATTTGTTAGGGCAATTATTATTTTGTACCGGCACAGCTGGAATGCAGCGGTTCTGGATTAGTCTTTTTGACGGTGAAGTGGAATGAATATTCAACGTAAGTACAGTCTGCCTAATTGTACACTGCTTTTAGAAGGGTTAAGTGATGTCAGTAGGGCTGCACACTTCCAGGAAACGCGCCCGGAATTATCAATATTGGTAAATGCAGAATGCTATTTATCTGGTTATAATCAGCCCCTAACGGGAGGGCGGGAATTTTTTGAAAGTTTGGTGAGGGCTGTTAGTGGCTATGCCCAAGAATTTTTAAGTAGTGTACCCAACCCGCAAGCGCACAATCAGGAATCAGAGCTAGTAGAGTTTCAGAAAATTGACAGCAACCGACACAGATTAATTATACATTCAGAAGGTGCTTCAGAGGGGTTTGAGTCTCACCCTAACAATTCTAAACATCCGCCTATTGAAATAGATTTGAGTACGGTGCAGTTGTTTGATTTAGTGGAAGCAGTAGATCAATTTTTTGCTGATACCCAAACTTTACCAGAACTTTCTTTAGAACTACAACCAGTTACCAGACGCTATGGCGGTGCTAGTCAGGCATTGATCAGACAGGCTGTTCCTGCTGCTGTGGGAATATCAAGTTTAGCAGTAGCAGCGATCGCTTTTAACTTGATTCCACCTCCCCAAATGCGTCCACCACAGCCCAAGCCAGATGAGCAAACTAGCTCTACAACAAAAAGCGTTACTCCTTCAGCATCAGCTGCTCCAATTCCTATCGCTGCTGCAACGTCTACACCAACGCCTACAGCTAGTGCCAAGCCAGCAGTTAAAGATTTAGAAGCACTTTTAAATACAGTTCCAGAAATTACTGATCCATCCCAGTTGCGAGCATTGAATCGCCAAGTTTATAATCAAATTCATCCAGCTTGGACTAAGCGTTCAGAATTGCAACAGGATTTGGTCTATCGTTTGGGTGTAGCTGCGGATGGGGCGATCGTTGGTTATAAAGCGGTGAATAAAGAGGCGAATCTCGGAGTGGGGAAAACTCCTTTACCTAACCTACTCTACAATCCTGCTAACCGCGCTCCCATCTCCAATGAACCGATAGCCCAATTTCGAGTAGTATTTACCACACAAAGCGTGTTACAAGTTAGCCCTTGGCAGGGATATGCTAGGACGCCAGAGGTAGTCGGCGTAAAAATTACTGAGTCTAATTTAGTCAACGGTTTAAAGCAAAAGCTTTATAGTACAGTTCGCCAATCTTGGGGTGGCACCCCCACTTTTACGCAAGATTTGAAATATCGGGTAGCGGTTAACAAAGATGGTGTAATTGCTGATTATGAACCACTCAACCAAGTCGCCTTTGACTATTTTCGGGAAACACCCCTTCCTAAAATGTTTAATGCTATCTACGGTTCCAATGTCGCTGCTCCCAATGACAAAGAACCTCTCGCCCACTTCCAAGTGATATTCAAGCCTAGCGGCAAACTGGAAGTTATTCCTTGGCAAGGATATCAGTAATCAGGGAATGGGGAATGGAGAAGAGAATTAAGTTGCTGCTATTCCCAATTCTCTATTCCCTATTCCGGGGTATGAGTATCATCGGAACAGAAAACCAGATTCAATCTCTCATCGGTCATCGCTCTCTTGCATCTCTGAAGCGATATTTGGGTGTCACTGAGCAGCAGAAGGAAAATGCCATCTCCACTTTAGTTTTTAAAATTATGTATTCATTTTTGACAATAAAATCGTATATATCTTGTCATTTGATTTAATTTGTCTTATAGTAAATATAGGCTAAGACATACTTAGTTTTACTTTAAATTATTATTTAATCCTTTATATTAAAATGAAATTTAATAATTATCAATTCGCTGCTTTCCTCGTGGCTAGTGTTGCAATGCCTCTTAAGTTACACAACTTTGAGTGGGAGGGAGAGCGTTTAGTCCAGAGAGAGACTGAACCTCATCATATTGCTGGCGTATTAGCTTCAATTCGATGGACGCTAGAAAACTCAGATTGCGATTGGGAAGATGTTTACTCAACTTATTATAAATGCGAAGAAGATGGAACGATTACTTTTTATGAGGGTGAAAGTGCTGAAGCAGGTAATCCAGGAATATGGACTTATGTAGTTTATAGCTGTCCTGTTGGCCAAGAAGAGGTAGTAGAAAATCCAGATATCAACACTTTAGCTCCGGCGCAAGAACTGCGACAGCTTATATATAAGTTTATTTTTCAAGAATTAGCAGAGTATAGGCAAAAGCTTGGTCTGACTTCAGCAGGTAGTGAGGATGATCGCGCTACAATCGCAAAGTTAGAGATGGGTAGTAGCGTATTTTTTGGGATTAATGCTGGCAGTAATCCCAATCGCAGAAAGATTACACTTAAAGTAAATCCAATTAGTCGCACACATGCTGAAGCTGATGCCTTCCAACAAGCGTTTGATGCAGGATTAAGAGGAGGTCGAGCGCATTTAACAGTTGATCGGGATCTTTGCAGAGCATGTGGTCAGAACGGAGGTGTGAAAGGAATGGCTAGACAGCTTGGTTTAGAAGAAATAGAAGTTATTAGCCCTAGCGGTCGTCAGACGATTACACTGAAGTGAGGTTAATTATGTTCATTACAAAATTTTCAGTTGAAGATTGGATTGGAAATCAGAACAGGGGTTGTGTAGAGCAAGCCCATAGTTGGCAAGAAATAGAATCAGCTATTAGAGAGTTGAACGGGCATCAGAAAACACTTGTAACCCTAGAAACAGATAGGGAAACTCACATGGCTGTAGGTGGTGGTCAAGGCAAATATGTAGTATATTTGACATTTGATAATGAGAGTTTTCATTATCTTGTTGACCCATCTAAATCAGATATGGAGGAATCCGTGATAGTTGGAGGGCAAGAAGGTGTTTATCCTGCCAAGTCCTGCGTTGACTTGAATACAACCATTAAAGCGGCCAAAGCTTTCGCTGTGCTTGGGACAATGGAAGAATCAGTTATTTGGGAAAAAGATGAAGTTGTTGAGCGAGTATAAGAAATAGTCAGCGCGTCTTACATCAGGTTGGCAAGTTTTGTTCAGAGTATATGCTCTACTCTCTACCATCTAAACCCAAATTACACGATTGTCACCTCAATGCCAAAAAAGCTATTAAATACCGCTTTTACATTAAAGCTATTTAGACAGCAATTAGTTTCTCTCGATTAAGGCTTTGGAGAACACCAATCTGACCAATACGCTGAAATTATTTACTACTTTTCTCTGCCAAATGAGCAATCGAACAGAAAGTTACGCTAAGGCTGTAACCCTTGCTGGATAAGCATTCTTTCAATCAATATTTTTGGCAATTCTCAATGTACCAATTAAATTAAGTTTTATAAAATTTTTGTGGCTACTACCAGTCACAGTAGTTTAGTATATGAAAATCATTTATTAAGGTTTATAAAATTATGTCATTCAGCAAAGAATCTTTTGAAAGTTCGCCACCTCAAAAATATTATCCAAATGAAGAGGCCAAAATAAGAGGAATAGCAAAAGAAGAAATATTAGCCCTTTTGAAAGATGAAGAGTTTTTGTTACCCCTTAAAGAAAAGTTGAAAGCTGAGATTAAAGATGAAATTTTATCAGAGATTAAACTAAAGCAACAAGAATAAAGTAGACATTGAGTTAAACTAAGCCACTCAGCCATCAAGCAGCTTAGTTTAACAGATCCCCATCTACTATGTCAGGCGATCTCTCCCACAGAAGCGGCTGAGAGCAAGCTGCCAAAAATTAGTGATCGCTATGAGTCGTTAAATGTGTAGTTAAACGACATCGGCAATTAGGGGGCAGGGAACATCACCCATCATTTACCTCCAAAAGCCGTCTTAACTCCTGCTTTAAAAGCTCCGGATCTGGCAAATAAAGTTGATATCTTGACACAAAAAGCTGATTAGAAATACCACCCGTCGCATACTCAACCAAAATCTCATCCTTATCTCGCGCCAACACAATCCCTATCGGCTCGTTGTCATCCTCCATATTCTCCTCAGCGCGAAAATAATTTAGATACATATTCATCTGTCCAATATCCTGATGACTCACCGATCGCGTCTTCAGATCGATTAAAGACAAAACACTTGAGAATGCGATGAGAAAACACCAAATCCACAAAAAAATGCGTGTTGTTTAACGTAATTCGGTATTGCTGCCCAATAAATGCAAACCCCTTGCCCAACTCAAGTAGAAATTTCTCCAACTCAGCAATTAAACGATTTTCTAACTCACTCTCACGATAATAGCGGTCTGGTAAATCCAAAAACTCGAACACATAAGGATCTTTCACCACATCCCGCGCCGACTCGATCCGTTGCCCATCCTTAGCCAGTGCCAAAATCTCCGCCCATCCTTACTCAACGCCACCCGCTCAAACAAAGCCGAATCCTTCTGGCGTTTCAACTCCCGCACACTCCAGCGATCTTGGATGCACTGCTGTTCATAAAATGACCGCGCCAAATCATCCGAAATAGCTAAAAGCTCCGTATAGTGCGACCAACTCAATTTGCCAGACAGTGTTTGGCAATTCTCATAGTTCAAATAAAACAGACGCATATACTGCAAATTAGAACGGCTAAACCCCTTACCATACGCCGCTTTCAAATCTCGTGAAAGCACCTGTAACAACTTACTGCCATATTCTGCCCGTTCCTTGCCCGCTTGCTCAAACTCGACAATATAACGCCCAATCTGCCAGTAAGTTTCTACTAAAAATGCTTGTATTGCTTATGTAATATCTCTTAACCCGGTTTTCTGCGTGAATGCTACTCATACCCCGTCACGACGAATTTTGTCCAGAAATCGATGCAAGCAATGAGTGAAGTTCAACTTATCTCAAGCATTGGAGAATCGATATCTAAAAGCCAATTCTCATCAATAAATTCTAGATTTTCATCATAAACAAGAACTAACTCACCAATCTTTTGAGTATGATTATTTTGCGCTTGTGTGGCATCAGCACCAGAAGCTACAAGTGAAAACCTTAGTTGTAAAAAACGTTCTTGGTGAGTAACACCAATAGAACTGCTAACTAATTCGGCTTTTAGGATACGAGGCAACGTAATTATTTCATAATATTCATCTTGTTCATCCCAGTAACCGCAGACTTTATAATCACATTGGTTAAGATGTTCTTGAACAAGAATATTGGCATCTAAATTTTCTAATATTTCAGTTAAATCTCGCCAGACTTGATGATTTTTTAATTCCAGTCTTGTCATATTCTGTGGGTTTAATGTTCTGTTACCAAACCTGGGAAGTGTAATGTACCATCAATAAATTTTGCATGAAATCGGCGATCGCCACCTTTACCTAAGACTTTAGATTTCAAATCGTAGCCTGATTCTTGGGAAGCAACCAACCCAACATTACCGCGAGGGGGTACTTGCCCTTTCTCAATGGCTTTTAAATGTTTCCCTTTCTGATCATATTTTAATCCCAGCTTTATTTGTTCACTTGCAAATGAAATTAGCAGACCACTGATTGAAAGATATACAGTATCAGGCTGAATATCTGCCCAATTATCGGGTAAAGCTTCCATTAATTTAATAAAGCTATCTCAACTGAAAGTAGCTCTCCTCAATGAAATTAAACAAAGTGGTGATGAGCCACGAGGCGAGGGTGTCCATATTGGTGAATGGAATCAAACCTTTACTTTTTCAGCAAGCCCTATTTAGTGAAATTGTCCCATCCTTTAACAACACGCCAAATTCATTAGCTAGCTTTTCACAAAAGTCCATTGATCATTTATTGATCAATAGTTCCCATCCCCAATGCCCAATTTATCTGGTAATCCGCCCCATATAATTTCCCCATAACTGAGCTGCTTGAGCGCTGCTGCCAGATGTAGGGGAATTATTGTCGTTTCCCAACCAAACACCAGTTACAAGCCGCCGACTGGGAATAAAACCGATGAACCATAAGTCAACGTTTTTATCAGTCGTGCCAGTTTTACCAGCTTCTCTCAGTCCAATAGCAGCACTACGACCAGTACCTCTTGTGATTACGCCGCGCATCAAACTAGTCATCTCATCGGCTACACCATTTGATAGCACACGTTTGTTGGCATTCCGATCTTGGTCAAAGGAGTAGATTACACGGCAGGTTTTGATATCATTGCGATCGCGGCAATCACCACTGTCTAAAATTCGGTTAATGGCATGAGGAGGATTCGACACACCGCGATTGCCAATGACGCCGAAAGCACCAGTCATTTCTAAAACATTGACTACACTTTGACCTAGTACCAAGCCAGGAACCGGATCAAGGTTTGACTTTATTCCCAACTTCTGTGCCATCGCCACAACTTTATCCAGCCCAACTTCTATGGCAACTCGCAAAGCGATGGGATTTTCGGAAAGAGCCAGCCCAGTGGCAATATCTAAACTGCCAGCACTTGAACGACAGGGTTTATAAGTGAAGCCTTGCCAAGTAAAAGGAGCGCAGGAATAACTATTGGATGCTGAAATCCCCTGTTGAATAGCGGCGGTGTAAGCAAAGATTTTGAAGGTAGAACCTGGTTGTCTTTTGGCTTGAACGGCACGATTAAATTGACTTTTTCTGTAATCAGTCCCGCCCACCATTGCGAGGATGCTGCCAGTACTAGAGTCAAGAGTGACCACTGCCCCTTGAGAAAATTTAAAATTTCTACCAGCATTGTTCACTGAATTCCGCAACGCTGCTTCAGCTTGGCTCTGTATTGCTGGATCAAGCCGAGTTTCAATGATATAGTTGCCTTCTTTTGCCGCTCCTTCTCCCAAGATTGATTCAAGCTCAGAGAAGACGTAGTTGTAAAAATAAGGAGCGATGGTTTTGGCTTGCTGTTCACAGACCTTAGGACTAACTTGGACTGTAGAGCGTCTAGCTCGGTTTGCATCATCAGGTTTAATTTTGCCCATCTCCAGCAACCGCTTAATTACGCGATTCCGGTATTCAGCTGCTTCTAGCTTATTTGGCCCATCTCCACAAAAATCGAAAGCGTTAGGAGCAGGTAAAATTCCTACCAATGTTGCTGCTTCTGCCAAAGTTAATTCTTTAGCCGACTTCTCAAAGTAATACTGAGAAGCATCCTCAAAGCCAGAAGTATCCCCCCCCAAAAAAACCCGATTTAAGTACATCAGCAAAATTTGATCTTTGCTGTAAAAGGTTTCTAGCTTCAAGGCGACAACTGCCTCCCGCAATTTACGCCCAAGGGTATCCTGTCTGCCTACATACTCGCGGAACAAACTCCGAGCAACTTGCTGGGTTACAGTGCTGGCTCCTTGTTGCACATCTCCACTGCGGCTATTGATCAACACGGCTCGTAAAATCCCCAGAGGGTCAACCCCAAAGTGCCAGTAATAACGACTATCCTCTGAAGCCACCACCGCAGCAGGCAAATAAGGGCCAAATTCCCCTAATCGCTTCATATCTACGTGAGAGGTAGTCCGAGGCTCTCGCAAGGGAGTGGCTCCATCACGAGCATAAACAACTACTGGGGCGCGAGTGGCTGTAGGGAGGGGTCTGACTGAAAATTTCAGCCATTCGACACCAATTACCAACGCAAACAGAGCGCTGACACCGCCGACACCATAAGCTGTCCAACTTGCAGCTTTGAAGTACCAAGCTGGTGGATCGACATATTGCAACCGCACAGAAGCAGCCAGTTCTGGTGGCCCCAGGGTGAGAATATCGCCGTGACGCAGCTCTAGGGAATTGACACGACGCTTGCCCCGATAGATGCCATTGGTGGAGTTTTCGTCTTTGATGATGAAAACTGGTGCGCGCTGATTAGAATTCCGCGATAGCGACAGGTGAATTTGGCTGACAACAGGGTTACGGATGACGATATCGCTGGATTTGGAGCTACGACCTAGAATATAGCGATCGCCTAACAGTGGATATACCTCTGCCTTATCCGCCCCCGCATCCTGCACCCAGAGTTCCGGTACTTTGGCATTAGGCTTGAGCGCCAATTTAGAAAAATCGACCCTAGCTTGGATAGTATGTACCGCTTGAGTCAGTTGACCAAGTAACGTTTGTGGCTTTTGAGGGGGTTGGGGAGAACTCATCGGCTATTCATATCACAGTTTTTAGTGAAGAATTGAGCGAATTAGAATTTAGATGTTAGTCTTTCATCATTTTACTTGTAAGCCAAAGCATAAATTAGCTATACGGAACTTTTTTACTTAATTTATACTTATTTGTTACGGGATAAAAAGAATCAATTTGTGATTTTTGTCACTTTTTTACAGAGACAAGAATTTTGTGTCCATTCTCTAAGGCTTATTCTATCTAACACTATTAGTAGTTCAATAACTACAAGTAAGATTTTTGATCTTGTACTTTTGAACACTAATTGTCAATAAACAACAGATGTAATTTTTACTGCTTTCACATATCCACATATTCCGAAACAAATTTAAACATCTTCATTTAGGAAGATTTTCTAAATCTTATTGTCTGTTTTAATAGACCGAGTGTTCCGTTTAGGTTAATTTTAGAATGATGGGAAAATCTCTGACCATGATTGGTACAGCTCTATCTTTAGCGCTCTCCGCTAACATTGCTGTAGCCGAATCCAGTAAATCCCCCATAGCCCAATCCAGTAGCGACTCCACTAATGCCCCAGCGGAAATTAAGATGTCGCCAGAAGGAATGAAAATTCTGTGCGAGTATTTCCCGCTTAACTCCCGCTGTCCCAACGGCACAGCACTCACCCCTAGCGCTCCTAGTAGCACTACGGTACCAGCAGAAACCATTCCTGATAGTAGCACCACTCCTGATAGCACAACTGCACCAGGAACCATCACCTCACCTGAATCTGGCACTCCCGAAAGCACTCCAGCACCAGGAACCGTTACCCCATCTGAGTCTGGCACTCCTAGCAACTTAACTCCAGCACCAGGAACCATTACCCCATCTGAGTCTGGCACTCCTGAAAGCAGTCCAGCACCAGGAACCATTACCCCATCTGAGTCTGGCGCTCCTGAAAATAGTCCAGCACCAGGAACCATTACCCCATCTGAGTCTGGCGCTCCTGGCAGCACTACCCAACCAGGCTCTAGTTCGCCCAATACTCCTGCCACAGGTAATTAAATTAAAAGCTGGGGGATTATTTGAATAGTAGTTTTTCCTCAGCGATCGCTGGTGCATTTGACATCTTATACCAGTTAAGGTAACTGGTATAAGATACAAATCAAAATCGCTGGAACCTATAGATCAAGTCTTCGCATATATAACTGAGAAAGGGTTTCAGTAATTAAGCTTTAGCTTTTTGCTTTTGCTTGCGTTTGATGCCTGAAATAGTACCAAGTGCGCCTACGCCCAGCAAACCTAACATAGAAGCAGGTTCAGGTACAGCAGTAGATTGATAGATAAGGTTATCAACGGATAATTCATTTCCGTCAAGAGGTGTGTCAATGGTTGCATAGGCAATTGAATTGCTTCCTGCATTTAAACCAATGAAACTAGATGGAAAAGGTAATGCAGGCAATGTTGTAAAGTCCAGAGTAAGACTATTAATTAAATTATCTGCATTGTCAAATATGCTAAGAGTAATGTCAGCATTATTGGCAATAAAATCAAGACCAAACGCAGATACTGGATTTAAAAAATCAAAGCGGATTATGGATGAGTCTGCCCCATCATAATAGGCATTTCCACTTACTAAACCAACCGAACCAATAGGAAATACTACCCCATTTGTTACAGACAAATTGCCATTAGTAGCAACTAAGCTACCCCCGGCAGTGCTTTCAAAATCAAAATTAACTGCATCAGCATTAAAATCAGGACGACTAATACTAGCGGCTTGAGATGAACTAGCGCCTATTACTCCAAAACCCAAAGCGATCGCAGTAACAACAACCGATTTATTGAAAAATTTCATATTGTATAGCCCCCTATTCCACTGATGATTTGTAATCGCCTACGTATTCAATTTAATCATTCTTAACTTCTAGAAACAAGGTAGCATTGGAAATGCTTGCACAATCTTCACTGAATTAGCCTTTTTCGATATAATTAAGTAGTAAAATAGCTACAAAGACGAGCTAATAGCGTTATTTATGTCTACTTCTTCAGTAAAAACTTGTATAAAAAAATACTTATTTCAAAGTTACTAAAATCATCTATGTATTAATACTTGTAATTATATAGGAATCATATTTGATTTCTGAAAAAAACCACGAGATAATACGGAGGGATGTATCTGTAAATTATTGTAGTGTCGGCATCTTGCCCGCATCCCATATGCAAATTAAATACGCAACTGCTTAGTTCGCAAAGCGTAAGACATCCTTAATGGCATCTCGGATCTTTACCCAAATAAAATCTGACTTTCTTAATTACAAATTCATATTAAACCCATCCCTCAAAATTTATCCGCTTCAAGTTAGATACTTATAAGTCGAACAAGAACGGTTTGCCTCTAAGGTATCTGTTACAGAGTTTATGAGTGACGTAAGGTACAATCTCTAACAGGTAATCGTGTTCATTTGACTGTGATGTGAGAAAGGCAAAATTATCTACTGTTGCCCCGATAAAGAACGCCTCCAAAATATTTTGATAATCATGAGGCAATTGGCGCACGTTCTGATAGCCATTGAGGAACGATCTACGGTTTTCGGGAAATAAATGTTTGAGTGTAGAGGCAATGTCATAAAGATAGTAACCGAAGCCACAACAAGAAAAGTCGATCGCTCGTGCTTCACCTGCGTGAAAGATGTAATTTT
Source organism: Nostoc sp. WHI (assembly GCF_015714725.1). GTDB lineage: Bacteria > Cyanobacteriota > Cyanobacteriia > Cyanobacteriales > Nostocaceae > Nostoc. The sequence goes on along the minus strand of NZ_WBKM01000223.1, from coordinate 16,450 downwards.
TTTCATTCAGGTCTGCGTGAATCAAACCCCAATTAGCCTGTGTTTTTTCTAGGGCTGTCATCACATTACCAATTCGTTGCACCACAGTCTCAAGCACAGCAAAATCAGCAAAAGAGATTGTACCAGCATTTACTAGCGATCGCAGCCCCATCAATGAGGTATGTAGTTGCTCCCAGTCGTATTTTGGTCGTTTGAAGCCCAAAGGCAACTCCCAAAGGCTGGTGTGCTGGTGTAAACTAGCCATAAGTTCCCCGACTCGCCAAGCCTGTACCAGTGTGGGTTCAGTGTTGAGAGGGAAACCATCGACCCAATTTAGTAACGTACAATTGAGCGTTTCGCCAGTGTCATCAATTGCTATAGAGGTGACAAAAGTGCCATTGAGGTTCGGCACAGGGTACGGCATGACCAAATTAGTATCTTCATTCAATGCAGTCAGCCACATGAGTTCTGACTCAATGACAGCACGTTCTTGCCAGATGCGATCGCCTAAGCGAGCGATCGGATCATGGAGCCGGAGAAGAAATAACGCTTCCTGATCACAGTCTCCAGATGTAGCGCCATTTTCACCATCCCTAGTGTGAATGCGAAACGTCAAATTTTCGCCATGACCTAAGAACACCAATTGATCTACGCTGACATTGTACTGAGCCAGCGCGGTTAAAGCCAGACCGTTCCAATCAATTTTGCTCTCCATCAATTTCCGAGCCAGATACTTGTTTCAAATAAAATAAATCTACATCACTCAGTTAGCTTGGATCAGTGGAATTGCGCCTATGCCTTTGGGAAGATTTTCCCGAAATTTAGCCAATATACAGCTAAAAAAAGCATACATTAATTAAAAATGAAGTCTGGCGTGAATTTAAGCGTTGTAACTCCCGTTTTTTATAGATAACATGGAAATAAATTTATTACAAGCTTCTTAAACCGCATTTAGCATCAGTTTTTTTATGGACATTCAGTTAATCAACATCGGCTTTGGTAACATCGTGTCTGCCAACCGAGTAGTTGCCATTGTCAGTCCAGAGTCCGCCCCGATTAAGCGAATTATTACCGATGCACGGGACAGAGGTCAACTGATTGACGCAACTTATGGTCGCCGGACTAGGGCTGTAATTATCACTGATTCCAGTCACGTAATTCTGTCGGCGATTCAGCCGGAAACGGTGGCGAATCGCTTTGTGATTTCCCGCGATCATCAGACTGTAGATAATTGATTAGCAGGGGGTTAAAAATTCCACTCTCATTTGCAGGAGATCAGTACTACCATGTGAATTAGACAAATTTTCTGTGACCCCTGCTAAAAATTCTTTAGTTAATAGTAGAATAGTAGACTTGGCCAGGAATACAAAATTAATGAATAATATCTATTGATTGATTCACAAGTTGAACGGATGATGCCAGTTTTACCCATCCAGAGTATTACTACTAGCAAAGAATGTTTACATTTAGGTAGGTTGATTGTTTTAACTGGCCCTAGTGGGGTCGGTAAAGGGACTTTAATGCGATCGCTATTACAGCGTCATCCAGAACTGTATTATTCCGTATCCGCTACGACTCGTTCTCCCCGTCCAGGAGAAATTGATGGCAAAAATTATTACTTTATCAGCCAAAGTAAATTTAAACAATTAGTCGCTGAAGGTGAATTTTTGGAATGGGCAGAATTTGCTGGTAACTATTACGGCACTCCCCGCCAAGCTGTGCTTAACCAAATTCATTCCGGTAAGTTAGTGGTGCTGGAAATTGAGCTAGAGGGGGCAAGACAAATTCGTGTTTCCTTCCCTAGTGTCCTCAGCATTTTTATTTTACCGCCTTCCTTTGATGAATTAGAAAAACGGATACGCGATCGCGCCCAAGACTCAGAAGAAGCGATCGCTCGTCGTCTGTGCCGTGCCCAAGAAGAAATTAAAGCCGCAGATGAATTTGATCTTCAAATCGTTAATGACGATTTTGAAACTGCTTTAAATGACATTGAAACAGCTTTGTTTAAATAAGTTAGGAGTTAAGAGTTTAAAGTTATGAATTTTAACTCCTAACTCCTAACTCCTAACTTCTAAATTAACCGAACAAACCTTGAATTAGTCCCAGATTACTGGTCAAAAAGTAAGCAACTACAGCACCACCAATACCACCAATCAAGAAAGAACTGGCAAAGTTATTCCAGCTTTCTTTAGAGTTAAAAGCATCTGCTGGAGGGTTAGGTACATTAACACTAGCAAGTGCTTTGGGAGGATTACTGTTGGAATACAGAGACAGACAAGCGGTGAGCAAAACAACCAAGCCAATAGCTGCCAACAAACCAGCTAAGTTAGCGTTAGCTGTATCCCTCAGGGGGCCTAATTTGGCGAAGGGGCCAAATAGCAAGTAACCGTGAGCCATGCCAACTTCTAGTCCGCGTCTAGAAGGAGTTATACCAGGACGATAAGCGGGTAAGTTATTAATGAACCACCTGCTTAAGGGAGAAGCATTAATCGGGGTTTCTAGGTTGCCAATTTGCGGATCACCAAATGCGGGAAAAACAACCTCCCGATTTCTAGGATCGCTGGGGAGATTTTTTGATGCATCTACTGCTTGTGCCATTTTTTATGTTCGCCTCTAAATTTAAAATGGTGACATTTGTATATTAATAATAATTGTAGCTAAAGATATCTTTTGTTTAGGAAGTTTAGAAAAATTAATTTAGCTAGTTTTTAAGCTGTGAAACTCGCGTTCTGTCTACAGAACACGAGTTTCAAAAAACTATTTCTGCTGCATATTTTGGTGATAATTTAGCCTAACCAGGCTGAATATATCAACTACGCAATATTAGGCAAAAAACAAGACATTCAACTGCCCTAAATCCAATTTTCTACTTATGGTAGTGGGTGGAAAAGTAGGTCGGGGAAAAAGATGTTGAATTCAATCAAGAGAACTGCTGTGATGCTCAACCAGATGGTAGCTGCCACGGGTGCTGTGGAAAGGAATTTAATGAAATAAGCTGATTGGTCGCCTTTTTCTGCCATGAATTTAGCCTCCAAAACAAATGAATGAATTAAACTGACTTAGCGTGGTGAAACGGTGATTTCTGAATCCTTGGCTGTTAATTTTCCAGAGAGAAACTCTTGGATTGCTGCTACTGGCCAAGTAAAGCCTGACGCCATGATCGGTAGTGCCAAACCAAGATCGATTTGGATTTCTTTTAGTTCTGTGTCAGATTCCTTTTTGATCGCTTGTAGATAGGCACGACCTACCCAACCAATCCAACCAGCAATATATAGAAACAGAATGCTAGGGATCAAAAAGTCACCAGCGCGATCTAAACGACCATCAACAATCAAGTGGGGGTATCCCTCAGGGCCGCACAGCGCCTGAGAATAACGCTCAAACCGCTTTCTCCCTGATTCTGGGTCACCAGTGGTATTACGGGCATTAGCTGCGAGCTCTTGAAAAGCGGGATTGTCCTTGCACGGTGTCAAATTAGCCCCTAAAGCTTTTGCTGGGGAGGCAAAATTGAACCAAAGACAAATCGCTAAAATCAAAGCAAACAATCGACGCATAGAGTTGTTTCCTTTTATTACAAAACGAAAAGTTCTTTGTACAAAACGAAGCGGCTTGTACAGTTGTTTATTTGCATAACTAGGAAGTCATCATACTCTTGGGTGGGAACCGAGTAAAGTTTAAGTAAATAAAAGTTAAAGCTTCTCAACTAAAATTAGTGCTGAGTAGCGAGTAATTAGTGCTGAGTGCTGAGTAGCGAGTGCTGACTATAAGAATTGTTGTAGTAGGGTAGGGTAGTAAAGAAGCAAGATTTTCTCTCTATTACTCCAGACTCATTACTCAGCACTCAGCACTCATTACTTAGCACTCATTCTCGGTACTCAAGAAATGGCAACCATTTTAGCAATAGAAACCAGCTGTGATGAAACTGCTGTCGCAATTGTTAACAATCGTAAAGTTTGTAGCAGTATCGTAGCCTCACAAATTCCAGTCCATCAACAGTATGGCGGTGTAGTGCCAGAAGTAGCTTCCCGCCAGCACTTGGAAACGATAAATGTTGCGATCGCCCAAGCCCTAGAGCAAGCCCAACTAAACTGGGAGAAAATTGACGCAATTGCTGCCACTTGTGCACCTGGTCTTGTAGGAGCGCTGTTGGTAGGGTTAACTGCTGCAAAAACCCTGGCTATAGTACATAACAAAACATTTTTGGGAGTTCATCACCTCGAAGGTCACATTTACGCAACTTACTTGAGCGAACCAACTTTAAACCCCCCTTTCCTTAGCTTACTAGTTTCAGGCGGACATACAAGCTTGATTTATGTCAAAGATTGTGGTAATTACGAAACCCTCGGACAAACCCGTGATGATGCTGCGGGTGAAGCCTTTGATAAAGTGGCGCGATTGTTAAAGCTGGGTTATCCGGGTGGCCCAGCGATTGACAAGCTAGCACAAGAGGGAAATCCTCAAGCCTTTGCTCTACCAGAAGGAAAAGTTTCTCTACCGGGCGGGGGATTTCATCGTTATGACACAAGTTTTAGTGGGTTAAAAACGGCTGTATTGCGTTTAGTGCAGCAGTTAGAGAAAGATGGTGGACAAGTACCAGTGGCAGACGTAGCAGCTAGCTTTCAGGAAACCGTAGCGCGATCGCTGACCAAAAGAGCGATCGCCTGTGCCCTTGACTATGGGCTAGACACAATTGCCGTTGGTGGTGGTGTAGCCGCCAATAGCGGCTTGAGAAAAAACCTCCAAGCTGCCGCCATCGAACATAACCTCCGTGTCCTATTCCCCCCTCTAAAATTCTGTACCGATAACGCCGCCATGATCGGCTGTGCCGCCGCCGATCATCTAGCCTGTGGTCATACATCCCCCCTCACACTAGGCGTTGAATCTAGGTTAGCCCTTACCCAGGTGATGAAGTTGTATCAACCTGTTGAGTAGTCATTTGTCATTTGCAAATGCCCCATGCCTATTGCCTATTGCCTATTGCCTATTGCCTATTGCCTATTGCCTATTGCCTATTGCCTATTGCCTATTGCCTATTGACTATCAACCGGATGTAATCAGCAACCGCATCCGGCTGTTCTAACATAGCCAAGTGTCCGCAATCAGGAATTTCCAAAACATTGTCACCACAATATTGGAATAATCTGTGAAAGCTAGCTAAATGGCGGACATATTTGGGTTCCATAACCTTGTCTTCAGTACCAGCCAAAAAATAAACTGGCTGCTTCAGTTGGGATACTATCTCAGGTAAACGGTTGATTTCTTCCTCAGTTGTGGAATCTAACAGAGTTCCCAGCGCCGCTTCTGGGTCAGCCACAACGAAATCAATTACCCTCTGACGCGCCCAATAACGCTCCAAAGGACGCGCCACACTGGCTCTAGTAAACAGCAAATCAATCAAAGGCACTTGGGACAACCAGCGCGGCCGGACTTGCAAAAATTTCTGACCCGCCGAGCGAAACTTCTCAAAGGCTTCTTTGAGGTAAATACCACCGCCAGCGTTGATACAGATAACTCCCTTAACACACTCAGGTATTTGATCTGCTCCCCAGAGGGCGATCGTGCCTCCCAAAGAGTGCCCAATTAGCCAAGCACTGGTAATATTTAACTGTTTTAGGAGAATCGCTAAATCCTGAGCATAGGCAGCAGGAGTATAAAGAGAATTGAAAGATGACCCAACCTCACTAGTGGAGATGGGCGTTAGGCTCAAAGACGTTTGTACCCGACTAAAATCGGTTTTTACTTGGGACTGGGATTCACCAAAACCCCGCAAATCATAGGACAAGCACTGCACATCATCTGATAGGCGGGAAATCACAGGTTGCCAATATCTACGACTATTGAGCCAACCGTGGATAAATACTAAAGCGTGAGCGCAGGAAGTGGGAGCCGTTAGCTCGTATGCGTGTGGAACGCCCAAGATTTCGATAGTTGCCATACTTATATCGTACCGCTAAGGGTGGATGCGACTAAATACGCAATAGGAAGAAGTTAGGAGTGATAAATTTTTAACTCCTAACTCTTAACTCCTCACTTTTTTCATTTCCCCAGTAACCTCTGTCGCACTCCCTCAGCAATTTTGTGACCCAGATATTCAGGAATGAGGCTTTCATTCGGCCCCAGCAAATAGAGAATTAGCCGTGTACGTCCGCGCCAAACCAGTAAATTGGCATTGACTACCAGTAGGTCTTCTTGCCAGATGGCGTACATCACTTTGTAGAATAATCCTGGTTGGTTATCAGCTTCAATCACTAGGGCAGGGAGATGAAAGACCGGATCGACATAGAACTCAGTTTGTACCTGCTCTAAGCCAGTGTCAAGATTGAATTCTACTGCCAGCATTTCTTCTACCTCAAACCGACCTCCTAAAGCCTCACGGATGGCACGACAGACATTTTCTGCGGTTTTATCGGTCAAGGCTTTACTACCACGAGACACCAACAGTTTGATAAAAACTAACATCGGCGGACGAATCTGACCATATAGACTCAGACCGTGGATAGTCAACCCATAAGCTGCTAATACACCAAAAATATCGCTGAGGAGAAAAGACTGGTTGCGGTAGGCAAAATGCAAAGCACTTTTGCTACCTTCGGGTTTCAGCTCAATAACAGCACGTCTAGTTTTATAGAGACGGTAGGCTAGCCGTAAGTTTTGCAGTTGAATCTCACTGCTGACGAATTGCTCATAAAACTGGGGAAACGCTCGGTTAAAGCGCTTTAGGAGTTCCAGTGTCGAAGATTTTAAACCAGAAGCCATTGTTAAAGGTAAGACTCGCTTGCTTTCGTCACCTGGGTGTTAGGGACTGGGGACTGGGGACAAGGAAGGGGGAGAGTATTCTCAATGCCCAATCCCTTGTATACAATTTACTCCTAAGCTAACGTGCATTTAAACTCTATACGAGTAATTGCCAGCATTAGGTTTTTCCATTTTGAATTTTAAATTTTGAATTGCTTATAAAAACACTCGTTGAAAACCCTTGAGTAACAGGCGCTATGCGCCGTATTACGTACTTTAGGCTGCGTGATGAAAACGGTTTGAGGTGTTTACGCTTTACTTCACGTTCTGGTAAAATTAGATTTAACAGGAACGGTAATCAACCTGTATAAAAACCTAAATGCCTAGCGGCAATCTGTACCTTGACAATTGAAGATATGGGGTTCTATTCCATAGTTCTAGTTCCTGCCCAGGAATAGGTAAAATTTTCATGGGGACTAGGCAATCAGAATTTCAATTAAACAAATTTTGGAATCATTCAACTACCGAGGGGCACTCGGAAAGTTAACGCTTGAGGAGAGAACCACCTCTGGCTTAGATACCGCAAGGGGTCTAATCTAAGTGGACTCGTTGAATCAAGAATCCCCGCACCTTCAGGTCGGGGAGTGTCAAATTCTTCCCTTTTGGTAAATTTCTCCTCGCTTTTACAACAAAATGCTAAAGTTGAAAATGATTGGTGTGAAACACGCCCTAACTAGCTGTCGCCATTGCAAATCCCGAAAACAACCGAAAAACTTTGAGTGTAAGGGGCAATAAAGGGGGGTAACTATGTTAGGCGTGAATCAACACTCTTGAGAGTGGAAACCAATTCAGTTATACTACCCGAACCGCTTTGGCATGGGTTTTTGGAAAACTTGGTTTAGTACTCCTGAATCTGTAGCGACAACTAGAACAAACTCCTTTGAAGAGCATACAGCCGAGGCCACGGGCAACTCCAGTTTCGGTGGCGTTAGCGAAGCTTCTTTAAAAGAAGCTCGCATTGTCTTTAGCACGGAGCGAGACATTGACCTGTATGAACTAGAAGAACTTTGTGATGCAGTTGGTTGGTCGCGTCGTCCTCTAAGAAAAGTCAAAAAAGCTATTGAGCATAGTTTTCTTGTCGCCTCAATGTGGCAGGTGAGAGGAAATCAAAAGCGGCTCATTGGTTTTGCACGGGCTACGTCAGACCATGCGTTTAATGCCACTATCTGGGATGTGGTTGTTCACCCAGACTTTCAAAGTCAAGGACTGGGTAAGGCGCTGATGAAATACGTTCTCAAAAAACTTAGGAGTGAAGAAATTAGTAATGTTACTCTCTTTGCTGACCCTCATGTTGTAGATTTCTACCGAACTATGGGGTTTATGGCTGATCCAGAGGGGATCAAAGGGATGTTTTGGTATCCTCACTAATGCTTAATCCAAATAAAACTCGATTCGCACAATCAATCAGGTATAATACTGAGAGTCTATTATTTTGATGTGCTTTGGCAAGGTTTAGCCGAGGAAAAAGCAAGTATGTATGTCTTGTGAAACGAAGTCGGCAGAAAAACTTTTATTGATGTAATAATGAAATATATGTAGTATTTGCGCGAAGATTAGAAAAATTAGGCAGAAGGCTGTGTAATGTGATATAATAATTAAGTTAATACTTTTAACAAAGCGCGATCGCTTTTATGGAAGTTAAAACAAAACCGTAAAGAGTAGATAAATCTAGCCGGGATGTAGCGCAGCTTGGTAGCGCGCCTGCTTTGGGAGCAGGATGCCGCAGGTTCAAATCCTGTCATCCCGATTTCATTAATCCACTTACAATCAATAAATCCCAGATTTACTAAATAAATCTGGGATTTATTAATTATGTCAAATTAAAAAACCAAAATTTTAATTTGGGCATTACGGCATTCAAAGGGTTGTAAATAGCAGCTTACGTTACTATATTTTGATAAGGCACGAGAACTTTTAGTAAATGTCTATACAGGCTTACATAGGGCTAATCATTTTGTTCAGGTTTTTCAGTCCTAGTAATTAACTGGTCTACAAAATTTCTCAAAGCAAGAGACGCGATAAATCGCCGTCTCTACAAAGGACTAATATTGTAAAGACGGCGTAGGGTCTGTCATCAAAAAACCTTATCCGAACCGTATTGATGGGGGATTGGCTAGAGTTTTATTGCTAAGATGTGCAATTAAATTGCATATTTTTACAAAGACTACCTATTGGGCTATTCCACTCTTAGTCTGGTTTTGAAGCCTAAGAGTTAAGTTTAGCGCTCAAGCATTAAGGTATTTCTGACACTAAACTTTGTATAAATTTAAGAAGATATTAAATCAACCGTAGATGGAACGATTGATTTATTAATAACGTCACCCAATATTAGAGAAAGCTAATAAAATAGCGTTGATTCGAGCTAGAGTTGGAGAGACTTTTAACTTTTTGAAAAGCCATAAACTAGGCATCTACAGCATTAGGCGGTGAATAGTAAAGTTAAATAGACAGAAACACAACCTTAGCATAGTAAATTGGTGAAGGCAATACTATATCAACCTAAATAGTTCAGAAATATTGGACTTTGAAAGTTCACTGTTAACAGTGAACTAACATGATGAGTTTTTCACAAATAAATTTTCACAACTAAAATAGATTGCTATATAACTAAAGCTAGTTGGTGCTGTGCAAATCCAACCGTTTGTTTAATTTAAGTGGACTATTAATGCGAGGAGCAGTCATGAAATCATTTATTCGCTTGGGCGCAACATTGGGTATAGCTGGCAGTGTATTTTTAGCGGGACTTTCAGGAATAGGCCATTTACCAGGAATAGGCAATCTAGAGGCGATCGCATTGCCACAAGATCAGATAGTGAAAAAGCTACAAGAAGTACCCGTCTTCACGCTCACCAATCCTAAAGGCGAATTCGTAATTCTTTCGAGGAACAATGCCAACGCATCCAAGCCGATCTCTCAAGTGGGATTTTTTATTAGCAAGCAAGATGCTCAAAAATTCCTTGATAATCGGATCAAAAAAGAAAATCCTAAGTTGGCAAGTACGCTACAGGTTAGACCTTTGTCTCTGGCAGACTATTACAAAATAGTCCAAGAAAGCAAAAAGAAACCAGACTCTGTAATTTATACTTTAGTACCGACGCAACAACAGGTAGCTTCGGCAACAAGTATGCTAAATCAAAATGGTAAAAAAGGGGAGCAATTCACTGGTATTCCCTTATTTGTACCCAAGTTTAAGAAAGATAATAGTTATCTGACCATTCCCGTCCCTAAAGGCAACGAGCGGTACATCCCTTTCTTTTTTGAGAAAGAGCAAGCAGTGGCTCTATTAGAGGAATTCAAAAAAGCCGTACCCAAGGAAGCAGGTAATACTGAGATTCAGGTGGTGGATTTGTACGGTGTTATGGAGGCTCTCAATAGCAGCAACGATCCTGGTATAAATAAAATCGTTTTATATCCATCAAGAGAGTCAATCAATTTTATTCGATCGCTTACCCCGAATCAATCACCAGCGGCCAAGCCCCCAGCTGCGCCCGCTCCGAAAAAATAACGGTTATCCACTTCCAAGTTGAGGGATGGGGGAGAAACATTTGATAGTTTCTGGTTTACAACTTTGGCAGTGGCGGAATGCTGCTCACCAAGCAGCGATCGCCACTGATGTCCCACCAGGGGAGGTTGATTGGCTTCTCCTCGAAGTTGCTGGGTTAGACCGTTTGGCACTGCGTTTGGAGTCTTTTAAAAACTGGCCGCAAATTCAGCTGCAATTGCCTTTAGAAGAGTTAGACCAATTGTGGCAGAGGCGATTAAATGATCGGTTGCCTGTGCAGTACATTGCCGGAGTTACACCTTGGCGCCAGTTTAAAATTGCAGTGTCGAGTGCGGTTTTGATTCCCAGACCAGAGACAGAGAGCTTAATTGATCTAGCTTTAGCAGCAGATGTTAGTAATGCTTTAGGACACTGGGCAGATTTGGGTACTGGGAGTGGAGCGATCGCTTTGGGATTAGCAGATGTCTTGCCAAAAGCAACAATTCATGCAGTTGATTACAGTTTAGAAGCTTTGGCGATCGCCCAAGTCAACGCTCATAATTTGGGTTTTGCTGACCGGATTCGATTTTATCAAGGTTTCTGGTGGGAGCCACTGGCATTGTTAAAAGGTCAGTTCAGTGGTATGGTGTCGAACCCGCCCTACATCCCCACCAGCACCTTACCTACCCTGCAACCAGAAGTAGTTAACCATGAACCACATCTAGCTTTGGATGGTGGTGCTGATGGCTTAGATTGCATCCGCCATTTGATTGAAATCTCCCCTAGCTATTTGCAACCTGGTGGCGTGTGGCTCATTGAGATGATGGCAGGACAGGCAGATGCAGTGCGAGAACTTTTGCAAAATCAAGGTAGCTACTGTAAAATTCAAATTCACGCTGATTTAGCTGGAATTGAAAGGTTTGCTGTAGCTTATAAAAGTTAGGAGTGATGAGTTATGAGTTATGAGTTATGACAATTCCTCACTCCTAACTTCTAACTCCTTAGGACTTACGCAAACAATAGTCGAAACCCTTATTTTATGGTAGGGGCAATTCATGAATTGCCCCTACCGTGTGTAGCTTTGCGTAAGTCCTACTCCTAACTTTGTAAACATGACACAAGTTTCTCTAACAAATCTGATAGCTGGCGCACGCGCTGGGTTATTAGTGAGCTTTCCCACTGATACCGTTCCCGCACTTGCAGCGATACCAGAAAAAGCGGCACTAATTTTTGCGGCGAAGCAACGCAGTCAAGACAAACCTTTGATTTTGATGGCTGCTAATGCTGAAGATTTGTGGCTGTATGTCAAAGGTAGTGAGAATGAGTATAAAGTTTGGCAAGAACTGGCAGATAAATATTGGCCAGGAGGGCTGACATTAGTTTTACCTGCAAGCGATCGCCTACCAAAAGTTATGAATCCTATCAATCCAACAACAATTGGTATCCGAGTACCGAAGAGTGCGATCGCTCAAACTATTTTGACGCAAACAGGCCCCCTTGCCACCACTAGCGCCAATTTTTCTGGTCAGCCGCCCTTGCAGACAATGGCAGAAATTGAGGTTCAGTTCAATACGGTTCTGACTCTAGCAACGACAGAATGCCAGGGTGAATTACCAGGAATGGGTATACCTTCCACCGTTGCAAAATGGACAGGGATAAATTGGCAGATTTTGCGGCAAGGTGCAATAAAGTTAGATATTTCGACTGATAACCAGATATAGGTAGTTATAATATTGTTTTCCTGATTTCAACAACAGAGAAATCTCGAACTTTAGTTTGCGCTGTTGTGGTCAATTAACAAGTTAATAATTCCCAGATTATGAATTTGAGCAACTGGATATATCTAGGAGCAGGAATAGCACTAGGTATAGGTTTTAGTCGGTTCTTTGCGCGAGCACCAAACACTTCATCTAGCTCATCTCTAGTAGCGCCATTAGCTCAAGAGGAGATGCCACCAATATCGCAACAGCTACAGCAAACGCAGCTAGCATATCAAATGGCAAGGGAAATGAGCCAGTTTAAAGCTGGTTTTTTGGCGCGGACTACTCATGAATTGCGATCGCCCCTAAACGGTTTAATTGGCTTACATCAGTTAATTTTGTCGGATTTGTGTGAAGATCCAGCTGAAGAGCGAGAATTTATTGCCCAAGCTCACGAGCGAACGCTGAAGCTGCTGAAGGTGATGGATGAAATTCTCAACGTTGCTAGAACTGAACATGGTACCAATAAATTAGATATTCAGCCCAGACCATTAGCCCAAATTTTGGAGGAGGTTTATGACTTAACTTATATGCTGGCGAAAAATCGCAATTTTCCCTTGCAATTGTTACCCACCGACCCAGAAATTTATGTTTTGGCAGATTACCTTTGGCTCCGCCAAATATTGATCAGTTTGATAGACACTGCCATTACTCAGATGGAGGAAGGCAGCATCTGTATTTCCACCAGCATTCTGTCTAAAAGTAATTTTGTAAACATTTGGCTGGATGTACCAACTCATGCAATACCATCGAGCGAGCCGATTGATTTAATGAAATTTGAAGATCAGCCGACTCGGATTAATCCTTCCCCAGGAATGAGGCTATTAATCAATCAGACTTTAGTGGAAGTTATGGGAGGAAAATTAGAAATCCTGCCCTCGACCATTGCAAAGGAACCACTTCACCAGATTACCAGACTACAAATTTCTATCTCCCTAGCGATTCCTGAAGCTGAACTTCTGTAGCAGGAATGGAAGCAAGGTTAGGTAGGTTGTGTAGCACCATTGTAGTGGTGGTGTTGGGTTTGAAACCAATCTTTTTGTAAAACTCCTGTTGGTGAGTAGTCATCAGGTAAACGCGTTCAACCGAGATCATGCGGGGATGACTCAAAACGGTTTCCACTAAATTGCTTCCCAGCCCACTACTTTGATAATCTGGATGAATCACAACATCCCAAATTGTGGCGCGATATATGCCATCAGATATTGCTCTAGCAAAGCCAATAAGTCGATCGCGATCGCAAACGGAAATCACTGGTTCACTGTTGGCAATGGCTATGCCTAAATCTTCAATACTGCGGCCTTTTGCCCAAAAAGCTGAAACGTCTAATAGTTCTTGAAGTTGGTAAAGATCAATTTCAGACTTGCGATCGCCTTTGGCGCAGCGGAGCTGTTCGCTAAATTGAATCTGAGAGTCGTTCATGTATGGCATCCACTTTTGGCAGTATCTTTTAGTATGGTTAAGTCATATTTTGCCAGAAACTGAAATTGCTGTACCTGTATATGTATATGCAACGATAAAGAAAAATTAATGACAAACCCACTTCCACAGAGGATGAGTTGCTCCCTGTTGACGTATTCGATAAACTTGTTTTTCTAAACGTTGTTTTTCCTGCTGTGGTAGTCCAAGTAAGATATTTCGACTTTGCCAAACTAAAACAGCAGCAGTCATCCCGATACAAAAGGCTAAACCGAAGGTAGACAGTGGATGATAGAAGAGTCCATATCGCACCGCTACCCAGGTAAAATATTGCTGCCACAGAGAAATTTCTGCACGTAAACCCCACAAGGAAACAGGCGCAATTGTAAGCCACAAACAGCCCACAAACAGCCACCTGCCATATATTGTCAGCTTGTGTAGCCTTTGTACTTGTTGAGCAAACAATGGGTCAGATTTCTCAAAGTCTGGGACAGTAATTAATGGTTCTTCCGATTGATCCATATTGTGAAATGCACACAAGTTTAACTATCCTGGGAACTGGCAGATGTATCAATCGACTCACCACTGACTACCACGCTTGTTTGACCCCTGCGCTCTCGCCACAAAGTTAGAAGAGTACTGGCGATGAAAATACTTGAATAAGCCCCGGCTGTAAAGCCAATAATTAGAGCTAAGGCAAAGTTTTTCAGCGTTTCTCCCCCAAACAAAAAGATAGCAAACAATGACAGCATTGTAGCAAAGGTCGTGTTGATAGACCTTGTTAAGGTTTGGTTTACTGCATCATCCACGATGTCAGCAATTGGTCGATTGGGATTTATTTGCAGGGTTTCCCGAATGCGATCGTAAATCACTACAGTGTCGTTAACTGAGAAACCTGTAATTGTCAGCAGGGCAACAATGAATAGACTATCTACTTCAGTACCCAATACCAAACCCAAAATCGAAAACATCCCTGCCGTAATCAAGACATCATGAAATAGAGCAACGATCGCAAACACCGCATAATCTAACTGGAAGCGGAAGCTTAAGTAAGCAATGATGCCTGCAAAGGAAACTATCAGAGCTATTACCCCAGATCTAAAAAGTTCTGCGCCCAGAGTCGGGCCAACGGTGTCAAGTTGGTTTTTTTGCTCGTCAAAAGTGCCGATTTTTTCACTTAAGACATTTTGCAAGTTGGTACGCTGCTCGCGATCCAAGTTTTTTGTGCGAATTAATATACCATTTTCTGCACCTGTGTCTCTGTCAGCGACAATTTGGATGCTACTATCGCCCAGCCCCTGTGCTTTAGCTATTTCCCGGACGACATTAATATCAATTGGCTGGTTGCAGTTACCAGGTTTGGTACAATCCCGTTCAAACTGCAATCGTGTACCACCGACAAAATCCAAACTGGGACGTAGGGGTGCTTTAATATTTGGGTTTTGCCAAGAAATCACCATTGAGATGATACTAGCGAGGATGAAGGCACAAGAAATAGCCCACCAAAGCGATCGCGATTTGTTAATACTTAGTTTCATTGAGCCACCTCTGCCTTATTTGATGCTGGCAGGTTCGGACAGAAATATTCTGGTTTCCGCAGTGCGGGAATTGTATATGCTAAAAACATGAGGGTGCGACTACAAGTAATTGCGCTAAACATACTCACTGCTACGCCCAAAGCTAAAGTTAGGGCAAAGCCTTTCACTAAACCAGCTCCTAGCCAAAATAGTGCGGCACAGGCAATAACTGTGGTAACGTTGCCGTCTAAAATACTCGAAAAGGCGCGATAAAAACCAGATTCTATAGAACGATACAGGGATTTCCCCGCTCGCAATTCTTCCCGTGTCCGTTCAAAAATTAGTACATTCGCGTCCACCGCCATCCCAATACTGAGGATAAAACCGGCAATTCCTGGCAGGGTCAGGGTGATACCCAATAAAGCAAAGCTAGCCCAGGTTAACAAAGCGTAGATTAATAATGCTACATCAGCAATTAATCCTGGTAGTCTATAGTACACCACCATAAATATTAATACTAAAGTCAGACCACCCATACCAGCGTAGATACTGCTAGTGATACTGTCTTTACCCAAGGTTGCTCCAACAGTGCGGATTTCTGCGATTTCTACGGGTACGGGTAATGCTCCACCGCGCAGCTGCACACCTAAGTCGTTGGCTTGTTCTGGGGTAAATCGACCTGTAATTACGGCAGAGCCACCAGCAATACCAGTACTGGCAAATTCTATACCCACAGTAGGAGCGCTGATCAGTTCATTGTCTAGAAAAACACCAATGCTACGCCCAGTACCAGCAAGGTTTTTTGTCAGTTCGGCGAACAGTTCACCACCCTTTTGGTCAAAGCGAATGGCAACATTCCAGTCGTTACCTTGAGTAGGTTCACCAGAGGCATCCTTGAGGTATTTGCCCTCTAGTGGTGGCTTGGTACTTTCAAACAATTCAGCGATCGCTTGATTATTTTTCTGCAAATCTTCTTGATTTTTGACAATTGCTGCTTTGTCAGTACTCTTTCTCAACTCTTCTTGCTTGGCTTTCAACTCGGCTCTAGATGTTTGAAAAGCAAACAGTTGAGTTTCTGTATTTTGCTTTTGGGTACGAAATTCTAACTGCGCCGTACCTCCCAACACTCGTTCAGCTTGCTCTGGATCATTAACTCCTGGTAGTTGCACCAATATTTTATCTGTGCCAACTGTTTGAATCACAGGCTCAGAAACACCCAGACCATTAATCCGACCCTCGACAACTTTCTTCACACCTTCCAATTCTCGTTCGGTGATTTTGGGAATATCTGCTGATGGTTTCACCTGAATTGTGAGCTGTGAGCCTCCGCGCAAGTCCAGTCCAAGAGGTATCGGAATTGTGGCAATCACCGTAATTGCGGCGATTATCAGAACTAAAATCAAAATTAATAGCGATCGCTGTCTTTGCATACCATAACTCGCAACTGACAAAGGCTATAATAGCGCTCTTTTGTAGAGTTATGAATGGGGAGTGGGGAG
>NZ_WBKM01000211.1 GCF_015714725.1 Nostoc sp. WHI | reverse complement strand
CGTTGAGCCTTTGAACCTCGACGTTGAGCCTTTGAACCTCGACGTTGAGCCTTTGAACCTCGACGTTGAGCCTTTGAACCTCGACGTTGAGCCTTTGAACCTCGACGTTGAGCCTTTGAACCTCGACGTTGAGCCTTTGAACCTCGACGTTGAGCCTTTGAACCTCAACGTTGAGCCTTTAAGCCTCGACATTGAGCCTTTGATGCTGATGCTTGACAAATAACAAATAAAAGATGTCAAAAGTATTAATTACAGGCAAAACTAAACTACTGGGAGTAATTGGACATCCGGTGGAACATTCGCTGTCGCCACTGATGCATAATGCTGCGTTAGCGCAGCTCGTCGTAGACATCGCTCATTTGGGATTAGATTACGTTTATCTTCCCTTTCCCATTGCACCAGAGAATTTAGAGATTGCGATCGCAGGTTTCGCCGCTATTGGTGTTGTCGGTTTTAATGTGACAATCCCTCATAAGCAGGCTATCATCCCCCTCCTCTCAGAAATTACACCCGTTGCTCAAGCTATAGGCGCAGTCAACACTGTTAGTCGCCAAAATAATAAATGGGTGGGGACAAATACAGATATAGAAGGATTTATCGCTCCTTTGCAGACAACGTATAAACAGGATTGGAGCCAGAAGGTGGCAGTAATTTTAGGTAATGGTGGTGCAGCCAGAGCAGTTGTCGCAGGTTGTCACCAATTAGGTTTTGCCAAAATTTATGTGTTGGGGCGCAATGTGCAGAAATTACAAGCATTTTGCGATAGTTGGAGTAATTCACCTATAGAAGAGAATTTGCAAGTCGGTACATGGGATGAACTAGCAAAATTGATTCCTCAAGCAGATTTGCTGGTAAACACAACCCCCATCGGGATGTATCCCAAGGTTGATGAGTCGCCTTTGAGTGGAGAAGAAATAGCGAATTTACCAAAGGGTGCGATCGCTTACGATTTAATATATATTCCTAAACCAACGCAATTTCTAGAGCAAGCAGAAAAACAAGGTGCAATTGCGATCGATGGCTTAGAAATGCTAGTTCAACAAGGAGTAGCAGCATTAAAAATTTGGTTGCAACGGGAAACTGTACCCGTAGAAGTGATGCGCCAAACATTGAGAGAGCATTTAGGTTTAGGTTAATAGAGAAACAATTTCCTGCTCAATTGCTCCCAACCCTTTCAAAGTTGCTTTCTAAGCCTCTGTTATCCCTATCACTCCAGTGATATTCATTAATCTAGGACTTACGCAAAACTACACGGTGTAGGGGCAATTCATGAATTGCCCCTACCTAAAAATCAGGGCTTCAGCTATTGTTTGCGTAAGTCCTATAATCTTTTGAGTATACCCAGTATTTTTTATTCTGAATTCCAATTTGGTATACGGATGCTTATTTCATCCCAATAAAGGCCAATGCCGTCCTGCGCCCGATGAAAAAGCGGGTACAACGACTCGCTGACGGCATGGAAAGCGGCGGTCTGGTTGAGTTCGCCGAAAATCCCGGCGACGCGCGAGCGATGCACTTGCTTCTCACGGAAGCCAGTAGGGCAACGTATCACAATGCGTTGGAGCGCGAATGGCAGTGGACAAATGCGATCGCCGAAGACTACGTTAGTAAGAAAGCCATCAACCTGATGCCACACCCAACCCCCGCCGAACAGTTCGACCCAAGTAACCCGCGATTTACCGCCGACCGATTCACTCTCCTCACGCAGATGCGCGAGGAGGCTCCCGTGACATTCCTGCCCGCACTTGATGTTTACGCCGTGACGCGGTGGCAGGAAGTGCACGACGTTTTAGGGGATGCCGTGACATTCGCGTCATCCGAGGCGTTTAGCGCAGGAGTTCATCTCGCGCCCGAAGCCCTCGCCATCTATTCAGTCACGTCGCCGATCTTCGCCTACAACCCGATCAACGTGGACAAGCCGCTCCACACCCGCTTACGTGACCCGCTCATGGCGGCGTTCTCTCCAAAGCGCACTCAGTCGCTCGCCCCGACGGTGATAGCGGACGTCGAAGACCTGCTCGATTCTATCGCGGCATCGGGCAGTCAAACTGACCTGCTCCTTACGTTGTGCAAACCGCTTCCGCTACGAACGATCTGCCGACTACTGGGTGTTCCGCTTGCGGATGCCGAGAAGTTGAGTGGCTGGTCGAATGCCCTTGTCACGTTCCAGACACCCGGCTTACCTATCGAGGTGCAAGTCGTCGCAGCACAGGGTTTGCGGGCGTTGGAAAACTACATCCGCGAAATGGTCGCCCAAAAAGCCGCGACGCCGGACGACGGTTTAATTTCCGCGTTGGTCGCCGGTCGCGCCGCCGGAGAAAACGATTTGTCAGAGGATGAGTTAGTCGCGGACATTGCCATCGTTTTCTTTGCCGGACACGAAACCACCATCAATACGATCGCCAATGCGTTCCACTCGCTTTTGAATCAGCGTGACCAATGGGAAGCCGTCGTATCGGGAACCGTGGACACCGAAAATCTAATCGATGAACTCTTGCGCCACGACACATCGGTGATGGGCTTATACCGACGTGCCACCGTGGATACCGTTATTGGCGGCGTTCCCGTGCCGCAGGGCGCGACGCTTTGGGTGTGCTATGCTGCGGCGAACCGTGATCCTGCCCAGTTTGACGCGCCGGAAACGCTCCAGTGTCAGCGTGGGAAAGCCCGCCAGCATTTGACGTTCAGCTACGGTGCTCACTATTGCGTCGGGTCGTTGCTCGCCCGTCTGCAATTGCGCGAGGCGGTCACCCGCGCCGCGAAGCGTTTTCCAGAGATGCATCTTGCGCCGGGCGTGGTTGTGCCGGAAATCCCAAATCATGCCACTCGCGGCCCAATCACGCTTCCGGTGTTGCTGAAATAAAAAGGTTGTGCCCTTTGCAACACTCCTCGCCCAAATACGTTCCGAGGATGCCGTAATATTCCTGCCCGGAAGTAGCAGCACTAGCACTGAATTGAATCTATGTTCTTCAAACCCAAAATACTTTTATTATGGCTTACATTATTCCTCAGTTTTGCAAGTCTATTTCTTAGTTCTTGGATTATTCTTTCTGCTCCAAATATGTTTTTACTCACTCTAGCAGTGGGAGCGCCAGAAGTCAGTCCTTGGTTATTCTTATTAAATTTGCTTCCTTTATTGCTTTCTTTATCCTACATCCGTCGCTGTAAACTACGACGTTTAACTTGTATTTTCAGTTTGATAGGATTGCTAATTTGTGGATGGGTACTAGTGAATATCCCACTAACTCAAATGCAGATGGACAAAGCGATGAAACAAGGATTGGGAACAAATTATCTAGGGCAAATTCCAGTCGAAGTAAGCGCTAAAATGCAAACCCATCCCTTTAACTTAGTTAATTTCTTCCGGGGTATTCCATTAGGCAAAACACGTCATCAAACAGATATTATTTTCGCTTCTCCTGCGGGAGTTCCTTTAAAAATGGAAGTTTACCAACCCCCAGAGGTAGGGAAATATCCAACAGTGGTAGTAATTTATGGTGGAGCTTGGCAACGTGGCAATCCTGGGGCTAATGCTGAGTTTAATCAATATATCGCTAATCATGGATATACGGTATTTGCGATCGCCTATCGACACGCACCTAAATATCAGTTTACAGCTCAGTTGAATGATGTGCGTACAGCCCTCAATTTTATTCGCAAACATGCAACGGAATATGAAGCCGATCCAGAACGTATGATACTTTTAGGACGTTCTGCGGGAGCGCACTTAGCCATGCTAACGGCTTATCAAATAGATGCGCCGCCCATCCGTGGTGTAGTGAACTATTACGGGCCTGTTAACTTAACTGAAGGATACAAAACACCGCCAAATCCCGATCCTATTAACACCCGCGCTGTTTTAAAAGCATTTCTCGGTGGTTCTCTCGAAGAATTACCAAATCAGTATGAAATTGCTTCACCAATAAATTACCTGACGCACCCTTTACCACCAACTTTATTAATTTACGGCAGTCGTGACCATTTGGTAGAAGCGCGATTTGGCAGACAGATGTACAAACGTCTACATGACTCTGGTAATACTGCGGTTTTTCTAGAAATTCCTTGGGCAGAACACGCTTTTGATGCTGTTTTCAATGGTGTGAGCAATCAATTAGCGTTATATTATACAGAAAGATTTTTAGCTTGGGCGTTGTTCAAGGAATAATTTTATTTAAATTTCAAAACGTAGACAAATTTCCTCAATCGCTTTAACAGGTAGATAAAGCTTGTAGGAATGTTCTTTAAATTGTTGAAAACCGTTAAAAATGTTTAAATATTTACTTCTGCGGCCAGCGCCAATTGTAGCGATTCCACTCGTAGATGCCTTGAATTTCATACTCAGCGCCGTTAAAGAAGCGGACGACGCAATTAGTAGAGGAATCATCGCGTAGCCCGTCGTAGACATTGCTAATTTCCTCGACCTTAATCACCATACAGGGAAACCATTCGCGCTTACAAGGCCCATCTTCTTGCACCCATTCCCATAGTGCATTAGAAACTTCAATGCGATCGCCTATTCTCAGCTTCAGTGCATCCTCAAAATAAGAATATTTATCAAAGTGGTATGATTCAACACGATTCAGCCATTGTAAACCGTAGCGTTGCCGGATAAATTGTACTGTCCCCGAATCATTTTCCAGCAGCCAGTCGTTGAGTAATTGCACTTTCCAAGTGCGGTTGCGTTGTTCTTCATCCTTAACAAACTGTAAAAATATTTCTAGCTCTTCTGAGTTAAGTTCGTCTAAAGGATTAGCAATATCTGTCACCCCAGACTTAGAGTTTCCCTGAATTTGCTCGATCACTTGCAGTAATATCTGTTTTTGGGTGTCAGTGAGAGGACAACTGGCTGCATCACAACGATTAAAGGCTGCAAACATAGCTGTTTCAATCTCATCTGGAGTCATAACTTAATCGTAATTGAGGGTTTATTTCCCTAATTATTACAAAGTTTAAATTAAAGTCTCCAATCACCCTGTAGTTAAATATAGACATACTTAAACGTAAGATGCTTAATATTTAGGAAAGTCCTACTTATCACCTAGTTAGACAAATTGCCATGACTCAAACTCAGCATCCCATAAAACTCCTGACTTTTGAGGAATTTCTGGCTTATGACGATCGCACTGATACCCGCACAGTTCAGATAAGACCAAAACATTTGTAGAGACGGCGATTTATCGCGTCTCAAAAACCCAAAATTTTGTACCAGTAGCCCTTAACCCAAGCGTATTGCGTTATAAGATTACATAATTATTGAATTAAATTACAGGGTATTTTATGCAGTTGCGCTCATTCACGGTCGTTTTTATTTCCTGTCTGATCACCTTTCTATCGTGGGCGATCGCTCCCTCAGCCATAGCGCTTACACAGATTAGACTATTTGATATTTCCTATAAAGATTGTCCACCAGAACTAGCACAAGGGGCTGTTATCAGTAGTGGTAGCGCGGCTGCCAATTGCTTTATTGTCATTGGTAAAGCAGAAAATGGCACTTATAAAACAGTCTACGACGCAGATATTTTTGGGCGCATCTATGATGCCAACAATGACTCAGTAATGCAAAACCGCACCCGTCTTGGTTTGATTGCAGAGGTGCCACCAGGCATTAGCGACTTTGAATTGAGAATTTCTGTACCTGCGAATCAGCCTACTCCGTTGAAGCTGAAGCAGTTTAAAGCTGCCGGGTTTAGCGCTCAAGTACGTAAGTAATAAATTTTAACTTTTCCCGCTAGAAGTCCTTCACCTTATCCAAAGATTCGGTGTCGGGATGAATAGCGGACAAATAATGTAGCGTGCCGCGATGCTGCTTTCATTTGAGTATTTGTCAATTAGGTTGCAATATCATGTCCGCTTAATCACTTACCAGATGTCATTGCGAGTGCAACGCAGTGGAATGTACCCTACGGGAACGCCAAAGGCGAACGCAATTGACTTGTGTTCAACCGGACATGATATTAGTTGTCATTGCGTACTCCTTTAGCGAACTCGTTTATGTAGCATCTCAGTCTGGAGAAGGGTACGAAGAAATAGTGTAGCGTGGCAATTTCTCTTCTGTATTGAAAGTCGCCAATCGGTCAATATTATGGGTAATATTATCGGCATAATACTTTCTAAGAGTATAAGAATTTCTTGTAACTTCTAAGGAGTTGTGTTGAAGATGATTCCCCCTATTGGATTTACTAAGTACCGTAGAGGAGATATTCTGCCTGAAAAGCTGAAGTTTCTAGAATCAGCAATGCTTTCAGCTTTTCGTTCATCAGTATTATCTTTTACTGTAGGTATAGGAGCGGCAAGTATAGCGTTCCTGGGTACTAATCTTGGCAGTGCGTTAGCGTTAGCGGAGCGTCTCGAAGAGAAGCTCGCCGTTGGCATCGCTCAGATTCCATTAACACCAGATTCAGCACCTCTCGGTGAAAAAACAATTTCTCAGGTTAATGTGCTGTTTGTCAATCCAAGTGTCGGTGATGACAGTACAGGTAATGGTAGTGAATCTACTGCTGTGAAAACCATTACCCAAGCGTTGCGATTAGCTAATGCCAATACTGTAATTATCCTCTCTACGGGTACTTATAGCGCCGAGACAGGAGAGAAATTTCCTTTAATATTGAAACCGGGTGTTTCAATTCAAGGCAACCCTAGCAATCAAGGTAAGGATATTGTGATTCAGGGAGGTGGTGATTACCTAAGCCGGAGCTTTGCCGGTCAAAACGTCACAATTGTTGGGGCAAACCAAGCCTTGCTCACTGGGGTGACAGTGACGAACCCTAACCGCCGTGGTTACGGTTTATGGATTGAATCTAGCAATCCAGTAATCGCGGAAAATACTTTTACAGGCAGTACCCAAGATGGGATTTCTGTCTGTGGTAACGCTGCACCCATCATTAGTAAGAATTACTTCGATCGCAATGGAGCCAATGGCATTACAATTGCTGGTAACTCCCGTCCTCAAGTGAAGGAAAATGTCTTTCACCAAACGGGTTTTGGGATCAATATTGCCCAAAATGCCGCTCCTGTAATCATCGGCAATCAAATTCAGAAGAATAGAACGGGAATTGTGGTGCAAGCAAATGCCCGCCCGATCTTGCGGAATAATTCTATTCAAGATAATAAAGAAGATGGTTTAGTTGCGATCGCTCAAGCAATGCCAGATTTGGGCAACGCATCTGAACCTGGGGGTAATGAATTTCGGAATAATGCTCGCTACGATATTAACGCCAGCGCTGCTAAACAGGTGATTTCTGCTGCTGGTAACAACCTTATGAGCGATCGCATCACTGGCAAGGTAGATATCAACGGTACAACAACACTACAAACTTCTCAACCCACCCCTATCCCAAATAATGTAGTTGGAGAAATCACTTTCTCAGCTCCTGGAGTTTCTGAAACTACCAATGAACAAACGAGTAACAGCATTTCAGCAAATAATTCTGTTTCTACACAATTAAACAGTCAACAGTTGCCATTGCTGCCAGCCAATGTACCACTTTCCGCGCCTAGATCCAATCAACAACTATCCACCTCTGGAGTCGTAGGTTTTCCTACTCCTAGCAGTTTGTCGGCTAAACAAATACCAACTAATACTCCACTTGCAACTCCCAGTCCAGCACAGCCACCTAATACACCACAGTTGAATTATGTGCAAATTGAGCCTAATACCATTGAGTTTACTGCTCCTCAGTACCCATCCAATTCAGTAGCACAGCCACAAGTCTCAAGTATGACGGATCAAACACAGCAGCCATTACCAATACTAGAAACTTCTGCCCCGGCTGCTTCAGCACTTTTACCACTTCCTGATAACAATATCCCTATTGGTAATACTCCCAATATCCGAACAAGTTCTGCAAGTATTCCATATCGCGGTAACTCTGTGACACAATTTGGTGTACGTTATCGCGTAGTAGTGCGACTCTTCACTGATAAAGATCAAGATTTAGTGCGATTCCTTGCTCCTGGTGCGTTTCCCACTGTTTGGCAAGGTCAAAGAGTTATGCAAGCAGGAGTATTTAGCAGTGAATATAACGCCAAAGAAATGCTCAAAATACTCTATACCAAAGGTTTAAGAGCAATTATGGAGCCGTTGAATTAATTGGGCATGGGGCATTGGGCATTGGGCATTGGTCAATAATCAATAGTTCATCTTCTCCTGCTCCCCCTGCTCGCTGCTCCCTGCCTCTATAGCGATGGTATATTTTTAATTTGGAAGTACTCTAAGGGCGATCGCTCTTTAACCAGTAAAGTAAACTGAAGACAGAAATACCACAAATCCAAGAATTGTCCCCATGAGCGTTCAAATCGAATTTCATAGAAATTCTCAGTAATGGGGGAGAACATTATCCGATGACAGACTATTTAACTCTTAATGAGCAAAAATTAAGACAATATGTGATATCAAACCCCCAGGATGAGGAGGCATTTCAGCATTACCTCAGCATCATGAGAGCGAAACCGGGGGTAGTGGTAAGCACTCCAGAACAATTAGAGGCTGAGTTAAAACGACGTATTAATCAAGCTAGTTAACATAGAACCCGTTACTGACATTCCAGTAACGGGGTTTTTTTAATTTAGCACCTTGACTCAATGTGAATTTTGGGACTTACCTTTATTCAGCAACGCCGATATTCCCGCGATCGCACACCCTAATACCCGAATATGAATGTTATATAGAAAAATTCCGTAGAATCACCTGCTGAAGTGGTAGTTA
Source organism: Nostoc sp. WHI (assembly GCF_015714725.1). Taxonomy (GTDB): domain Bacteria; phylum Cyanobacteriota; class Cyanobacteriia; order Cyanobacteriales; family Nostocaceae; genus Nostoc. The sequence continues at coordinate 4,851 of NZ_WBKM01000211.1, read as the reverse complement.
TATAGAAAGTTTCCGCATAATAAATGGTTAGGCTCAACCAAGTATTTAAGTTACGAGTTAATGTTGTTCATTCCGCAAAACGATACGATTTCTTAGTGTATCTTTATTAGACCTTCTACCTGGAATCTAAAATGCCAAAAGAACCTGAATTTACTTCTTTTTCACGCGATGTCTTGGGTCGCTTTATTTGTAGTACATGGGAAGAATCCACACCTGATTCAGAAGGCATAGATGTAGTAGTGCTTGGATCGGGAATGTATGGTGGCTATTGTGCTTCAAAAATCTATGAGTTGAGCCGCCAGCGATTTGGGAAAATAAATGGTAAAAATCAATTCGATACCGATGGCTCTAAAGCATTGCGGGTATTGGTACTTGAGGCGGGTCCCTTTCTAATTCCAGAGCATGGACAAAATATTCCCAATTTAGGACTTTTTGACCCATTCGGCGATGGACCAATCAATGTAGGGGCGGGGAGCCAGCCTGGAATTCGCAAACTTGTCTGGGGGGTAGGCTGGCGCAGCAACCAACCCTTTGTTGGGCAAGCCTACTGTGTGGGAGGTAAAGGAATTTATTGGGGAGGCTGGTGTCCTCGATTCCAGAAATCTGACTTGGCGCAGTGGCCTCAGGAAGTTCGGGACTATTTACTCGAGGTAAACCCTGATAAACCAGTGGGGACTCGCCCTATTGAGCATAGAGACCCTTTTGACGACAAGAAGATTCTAAATCGGGATGAGCCTCTTTCAGCCTATGAAACTCTGGAATACGAGATTGGCGTACTACCCAGCGATGATTTTGTTTTTGACCCAGTGCAACTTGCTAAAAGTGAGATTGGCACTGAAAAAGTTGGTCTTAACAGGGGTTTACAATTTTTCCTAGACCAGAAACGGGGAACAACAGACCCCAACATTACTCAAGTTCTTCAGGCTCCCATTGCAGTACAGACCCAATCCTTTATCTCTGGACTCTTTGCTCTTGACAAGTACTCTAGTTTACCTGCTTTGACAGGGAGTATCCGTGCAGATCATGGGGATGGACGTGATTCCAATCTCCGTATTGCGGTTGTGCCCTTCACTCATGTAGTGCGTCTAGATTGTGAAACCAGCAGTGAAAGTCCAAATATTGGGACACGGGTAGTACGCAAAATTGTGGTGAAAAATAATGATCAGTTTAAAGAACTCATCATTGCGCCCCACTGTCAGGTGGTTCTAGCGATGAGTTGTATCGAGTCAACACGACTCGCACTAGAATCTTTCTCCCTTGTCGGTTCTGAACTGGCTCCCGCCGGACAAGAACTATTAGGTCGAAATTTTATGGTTCACCTTCGTGCAGATATTGCCTTTACTGTTGAAAGGACTAAGCTAGAAGAGTTTGTGAAAACCACTTGGCCCGGAAAGGAGCTTGCCGATCTTTTGCAGCTAGCAAGCCTCCATATCCAATGCGAAGGCAAAAATGGTAGATATCAGTATCAGCTCTATGCAGCCACCAATGCTGATGGGCCAGATGACAATATGTACAAAATGATTCCTGATCTTGACATACAGAGCCAAATCGCTCAGGAATTTGATTCAGATATAATTGGGCTGGTACTGAGAGCTTCCGGTGAAGTCCAGGGTGGTAGGGATTCCCCCATAGGTAATCCTGGTTTTGACTATATTGACTTAGCAGGGAATGCCGACTTTGACCAGACATTCAATCATCGCCGTGCCTGGGTGCAATTCAACCGTGGCGACCACTTCAATAATCCTATCTGGCAGGATATTCATGACACAGGTCATGCTATTGCTCGTACTCTGGCCAATGGAGGTTCCTTAACCTACACCGGAGGTCGTTCCTATTTATTAGATGACCTTAAACGTCAGCAGGGTGTGGGCACTACTTTTCATGATGCGGGCACACTCTGGATGGGTGATGATCCCCAGAAATCTGTTACTGATGTGAATGGACACTTCCACCATGTAACCAATGCTTATTGCAGTGACCAGGCTCTTTTTACAACAGTTGGTTCAGCCAATCCCGTTCTGACTGGATTAGCCCTGAGCCGCAAGGTTGCTGTCGATATTGTCGACCGTCATGATTCTTATGACGGTGACAAAGATACATTTTCAGGATTTTCAGTATCTTTAGCCAAAAGTCGAGGTTGGTTGGAAGTTCCCTATGAAGGTATTATTCGTATAAATGATGAAATCATAGAAACTAATCCAGGAAATAATGAAAACAATCAAGGAAGTATTGGATTTTCCTATCTGCGGGAAACCTTTGACAACTTTGAACTCATTGTTGATTGGAAAGCCTTCCGTACTTTTCGCTCCCAACCTTTGATTCCCAACGCAGGTATTTTACTAAGAATGCCCGATCCGACTGGTGTTGACTTCTCGAACCAAACTGCTTTTGATAACTTCTACGATCAAGTAACTGAGATTCAGATCGATGAAACTGGCAAAAACTTTGTTCGTAGCCGTATTCCTCAAGCAATCTTTGGTGATTCATTATTCAAAACGGGGGCGATCTACGGTCTTGCACCGGCTACTCAATGGGCTGCCAAGGCACTTGCTCCAGATGGTGATGACACCGCTAACCGATACTGGAATACATTCCACATCACTGCGAAAGACAACAAAGTAACTGTTCGTCTTAATGGCAAACAAGTATCTGAAGGTATTATTCCAACTCCTTTGAAACGCCTCAGTGGATTCATCGGATTGCAATTTCATACTGGTCGTGTTCAGTTCCGCAATCTTCAGATTAAGCCCCTACCTTAATGAACGGTTACTTCAATCCTTGACTGCCATCTTTTTTTAACTACTTGGAGTGTCAAAATGCCTCTTAACCTTAATACTAATGTTGGACCGATTGACCAAAACGATTCGCAGTACGAAGATTTTCTGGCGGATTTACAAGGCAATATTCTTAATGGACATGGACGAGACTATGCTGCACACATTTTTCTCACCTTTCAACCTGGAAAGATTGCCGAAGTGAAAGGATGGATTGCCAAACTTGCCACTTTCCAAATCACCTCCGCAAAAAGCCAATTGGATGCCTCAGAAGAATACAAACGCAGCAAAACGGATGCCGGACTGTTCACTCACTTTGCATTGACGGCTATTGGCTATGATTATCTCGAAATTACTAAACCTAATAGTCCAAATAGGCGGCAGCGACCGACTGAAGTACCTGATCGTTTTGGGAATCTAGCCCCGTTCTATGCTGATGCTTTTCAGGAAGGGATGAAAAGTCGTCAGACAGTTCTTTTAGACCCGCCTGTTGATACCTGGGAGGATGGATTCAAAGGTCCTATTCATGCCTTAGTTATTCTGTCCGATGATAATCCGGCTGATCTAACTGCTGCTGAATTAGCAATTAAGCTTGAGTTAAAGGACATCGCTACCATCAGAACGGTTGAGTATGGGCTGACACTGCGCCGGAAATTCGAGTTTACAGTGGGTGGAAGTGTTGTTCAAAAAGAATTTGGCAATATCGTCGAGCACTTTGGCTATGCAGATGGTGTCAGCCAACCAGCATTCCTGGAAAAGCAACTTAAAGGAGTGACTAGCAAATACTGGGAACATCCAGGGGCATCTCTCAAACTGGTGCTAATTCCCGATCCTAATGGGACAGAATTTGTAAGCTTTGGTAGCTTTCTGGTCTTTCGCAAACTTGAGCAGAACGTTAAGGGGTTCAAAACCGCAGAAGCAGAGATCGCAGAGAAACTAGGTTTACCAACAGAACTGGGTGGGGCGATGGCAGTTGGGCGTTACGAAGATGGCACACCTCTAGTTTTGCAGCCGAGTGATGGCGGTTGGACTGAACCCACTGAGCCGACTATCCCTAACGACTTCAATTATAAGGGCGATTCCGAAGGGCTTAAATGCCCATTCCATGCTCATGTCCGTAAGAGCAATCCGCGTCTGGAATCTGTCAAGCCAGGCGGTGCTTTTGCCCAAAGTGAAGAAGAAGAACTTGGTCACCGCATTGCTCGTCGGGGCATTACCTATGGTGGTCCTTTGAGCACTTCTGAGAATCTCGATGATTTGCCAACAAATGGAGTAGGCTTACTCTTCATGTGCTATCAGTCCGATATCTGGGAACAGTTTGAGTTCATTCAGCGTTTATGGTGCAATAATCCTAACTTCCTAGAACCAGGATTTTCGGAAGGACAAAATCCCAACTATGACAAGACTGGACTCGATGCAGTAATCGGTCAGAAACAAGGAGATCAGAGTGATCCTGTGATTGGTGAGGCTCCAAAATCTCCCCAAAATTGGCCTCAAGAATGGGGAAAAGCGACAGTTAAGCCAGACATTGAAGCAGAAAAACAGTTTGCCCAATTTGTGAAATTGAAAGGAGGAGATTACTTCTTCTCTCCTTCGATTAGTTTTTTAAAAAATCTCTCTTTAGTTTCACCTTCTCAGGGTAAGCGAAAGAAGCAATAAGAGTGTCTTTCTTGCGAAAGACTTGAGGTGATTCTCAATAGTAAGGTCTTGTTGCAATTGTGTTTCTACGGAAAAACAAGGGTTTCATCATTAGAGGAAGTGGCCTCTAATGAAGTATAAGTATCATATAAACAGAAAACCAGGTAAAGCTTAAAAGTCTTATCCTGTCGGTTAACCCATAATATTGCCGTAAAAACGTGATTATGCTTCCAATTCACTTCGGCAATATTATCTTTTCAATGTCTCTAATCAGTAAACCAAAAAGTTTTTCGCCAAAGAGCGATCGCTAACTGCTTCAGTCATCATAGTAAAATTGACAACTCAAAATGATGATTTCAGTTTCAGTCACTTCATACACTAAACGATGCTCATCCGTAATTCGTCGTGACCAAAGAGGCAGGGGGCAGGGGGCAGGGGC
>NZ_WBKM01000160.1 GCF_015714725.1 Nostoc sp. WHI | reverse complement strand
TTTGATAACAGTGACAGTCTTTATTTTCCCCTCAATTAGTCGATGTATTTTGGCTTTGACTTCTCCTATGTTACCGGGAAGTTTTACATTACCATTTACAATCTTGACGTTTTGAGGATACTGGATAGACTGTTTGCCATGCTTAGATTTGAACTTAGGAAATCCAGCACGTTTCTCAAAAAAGTTTTTGTAGGCTGTAGTTAGATTCAGTGTCATAGCCTGTAAAACTTGGCTGTAACAATCAGCTAACCACACAGTCTCTTCTGCCTTTTTGAGTGAAGGAAGAAACGCATTGAGTGCTACACGGCTAAGTCCTTTGCCCGTCTCTTTGTAAGTCTCGATAGATTTATTTAGAGCGTAATTCCACCACCATCTAGCACACCCAAAAGTTTGAGCTAATTGGATTTGTTGCTCAAGTGACGGATATAAACGGACTTGTACCACTTTGTGTAACACTTCACTTTCACCTCCTTGATAGGAATACTCTACCACAAATGTATTTTATGATAAAGTACTTAAACAAAATAATTAGGGATTCGTCATACATCCGAAATTTGTTTTTGCTTGATGCAAAAAATCAATTCCAGATGCAATCCTCATCCCCTGCTCCCTATCCCCACCTTATGAGTACATTGAAGGTGGGGACTTCCGCAACACGTTAAATTTTAAAGCGAGGTTGGGTGCTGCTGCACTAAGTAAAGTAAATGTGAAAAAGAAATCTGTCCTCTCTCCAGTCACGTTCACTGCTGCAATTCCCCGGTTGTTCCAAGCTAAGTTGTCGTCGGGTTTAATTTCTATGGCTCTGTCGTAAAATGCGATCGCTTCTTCAAATCGCCCTAAATTATCCAGCGCATTACCCCAGTTGGTCAAAGCATTGTAGTCGTCATGTTTGAATTTGAGGGCTTCGTCGTAAGATGCGATCGCTTCTTCCAGTCGCCCTAAATCATCCAGTGCCACACCCCGGTTGTTCCAAGCTTCGTGATCGTCGGGTTCGATTTTGAGGGCTTCGTCGTAGGATGCGATCGCTTCTTCATGTCGCCCTAACTTATACAGCGCATTACCCCGGTTGTTCCAAGCTTCGTGATCGTCGGGTTGGATTTTGAGGGCTTCGTCGTAGGATGCGATCGCTTCTTCATGTCGCCCTAACTTATCCAGTGCCACACCCCGGTTTTTCCAAGCTTCGTGATCGTCGGGTTTGATTTCTATGGCTCTGTCGAAAGATGCGAGCGCTTCTTCATGTCGCCCTAAATTACCCAGCGCCAAACCCCGGTTGTTCCAAGCTATGTGGTAGTCGGGTTCGATTTTGAGGTCTTCGTCGTAAGATGCGAGCGCTTCTTCATGTCGCCCTAAGTTATACAGCGTCACACCCCGGTTTTTCCAAGCTTCGTGGTAGTCGGATTTGATTTTGAGGGCACTGTCAAAAGATGCGAGCGCACTAGCAAAATTACCACTATCGTATTGCTCAACGCCTTGGTTAAACCAAAATTCTGCTTCATTAGTCGTTGAATCATCAGCAGCATTAAATTGATTAATCAGTGGTTCAATAATTACTTGTGGATCAGTTGTCTCAATTTCTAGTTGCTGGCCAACTTGCTGAACTAAATCTGCATCCTGTTCCAACCTTACCAACAACTCATCAAGTGTAATTGTTTCTGCTTCTGTTTCTTCCTCCGCGTCCTCTGCGCCTTGGCGGTTCGTTTTTCCTCCCCCCAACCGCCGCCCAATATCATAAGCAACAACACTAACTTCCCCAATATTCAACTCACCCAGTTGCACCATCCGCTTTGCTAACTCATTATTCGGTGTAGGTAAAGCTAACAATCTTTCGCCAAAGCCCTGCAACCACTCCAGCAAGTTAGCTTCATTGATGCGGTTTGCAGCCAAGAAACCTTTTGCCCCTCCTCTACTCAAGCCATCATTAACTTCTGCTAACAACTGGAGAAATAACGATTCACACACCGCATCTGTTAGCTGTTTTGGTAGTTCTACTTTCCTCTGTTTCTCTAACGGAGGAGTCTGCTTTTTGCCAAATAAGCGCTGAAAAGACCTTTTGAGCCACCGCCAAAGCCGCTTGAGCATCTGCCGCAACCATGTATTGCTTTTGTTGTGTATTTTAGCAATTTTATGGCTGTAATTTTTGCAACCCGATGCAATAGCATTGTTATATCATGTCCGGTTGAACACTTGTCATTGCGAAGGTCGTGAAGCAATCTCCAAACCCCTGCGATTGCTTCACGACCTTCGCAATGACAGGACATGATATTAGTCGATGCAATCAATGGCAATGTTAGTCGATGCAATGGCAATGTCAGTCAATGCAATGGCAATGTCAGTCGATGCAATGGCAATGTTAGTCGATGCAATGACAATGTTAGCCGATACAATGGCAATGTCAGTCGATGCAATAGCAATGTCAGTCGATGCAATAACAATGCAGAAGGTTGCGTTGAAAATTAGTCCGCAGAAGCGTACTTCGTATGTACAGCCGCGATTTCTAATCGCCTGGGCTACACATACGTTTTAAATCTTGTAAAACTGCGGCGGCTGATTGATAGCGATCGCTAAAATGATAGCAAACCATCTTATCTAAAATTGCCGCTAATTCTTCGCTGACTGGCGCTGTTTGCCGCCACATCACATTACCTGTTTCTGGATCTGGATGAAGTTCTTGCGGTGATATCCCAGTTAGGGCTTGAATGCCAATCATTCCTAAAGCATAAATATCACTACACAAGCGGGGATGACCAGCAAATTGTTCTGGAGGTGCATAACCCCGCGTCCCGATAGCTACTGTGGCTAATTCTGTTTGTTCACTACTTGGCGGTTGCATCAATTTCACAGCGCCAAAGTCAATCAACACCAGCCGATTATCTTCAGCACATCTAATAATATTAGTCGGTTTGATATCACGATGAATCACTCGATGCTGGTGAACAAATCCGAGAACTTCTAAAACTTGTTTGAGCATCTCCATCACAAATGATTCGTTCTGCACCTTTTGCCCAGGTGGTAATTCTTCACTTAAAGTATGTCCCTCAATATATTCTTGAACTAAATAGAATTCTTGGTCATCTTCAAAATAAGCAAGTAGTTCGGGAATCTGATGATGTTTACCCAAAGATTCTAATATTTCAGCTTCACTATTAAACAACCTGCGAGCAACTTGCAAAAATCGTGTATCTTGACGAGCTGGCATTAACTTTTTAACTACACAAATAGGATTACCTGGTCGTTGAGTATCCTGTGCTAAATAAGTGCGACCAAATCCACCCGCGCCGAGAGTTTTAGAGATTTTATAGCGTCCACTCAAAAGCAAATCACCAGATTTTATTTCTGGTGAATCAATTGGAGTAGCAAAATCAAGATATGAATCGGGAAGTGCTGTTTTATCTTCTAAGAGTACATTTAATTGAGCGATCGCTTCTTGTTGTTTTTCAACTTGCAGAATAATTACCTGAGTTTGCCTCTGATTTTGGTAGCTAATATAACCAATCACAGAAATACTACTAATTACTAAAGCAAGACCAGAAGGAACTAATGGCACCCATCCGGCTTGGAAAAATAAAGCAACGCAGATTCCTATTAAGACAAGTAGAGTTGTTCCTACTACCACTAACAACAGCAATGGATTTTGCCACCGCCATGCTAAAACACTACCTAAGAGCGACCAGCCCCACACCCAAATAAATTCCGCCCAGTCTGGCCAATACCAAATTAGCGATCGCCCATCCAACACTGTACTGATAAGCTGACTTGCTATCTGTGCATGAATAAACAGAGCAGGCATTCTGGCTGGTTGATCTGGCAAAGTGCTGTAGGGCGTATAAAACCCACCTGGAGGTAGATTAGCTGCTGTAATGCCAATAATTACCAGACGGTCTTTGACTAAATTGGAATTGAGTCCGCCACTGAGGACTTGTGAGAGAGTTACTTGGTCGGCGAGGCTGTTGGGGTGACGGTAATTTAATAATATTTGATAGCCATCTGCATCCAGATGTTGATAACCCCCAGAATTAGCTTCTAAGCGTGGGAAAAGGATTTTACCTAACTGAAAATCCCCTTTTTTAGTAAAGTGGTATTCAATGCCTTGTTTTTCTAAATAATTAATTGCAATTAGGGCACCAAATGCAAATGATGTTGTACATTTTTTGTCTGTAGAGTTGGCAAATAACAAACTACGGCGGAGAATTTGGTCGTTTTCATGGTCAGCAACCACATCGCTAAACCCAACATTATCTATGGGAAAATTGGGTGGCGGTGGCATTTCATCTCTACCCAAGCTGCTAAACAAACAGGTGCTGATAATATTGTCTTGATTTTGCAGATTAGCCGCCAAATTTTTGTGTTCTGGTTGGAAAAGATATAAACCAACAATTCGCGGTTGATAAGACTCTATTTTCTTTAACAACTGATTGATTTTACGATCTGATAGAGTCCATTTCTCTCGTTTAAGATCCTCGTCAGTGATTTTTACCAGCAAAATCCGCCGATCAGGTGCTTGTGCTGGACGCGATCGCAACATCTGGTCATAAACTCTAAACTCCCAAGGCTGTAACCATTTGAGTTCCCGAACTCCCCATATTAAGGCGGTGACTCCCACACTGGTAACCAAAATAATTTGCAACCAGCTTTTGCTGAAGGAAGTTTCACGGGAATCCTGAACTTTGACAAACGGGACACGGAGTTTTTCTAAAAGTCCACTAATCACGGTGTTGCGGCGGTAGCCTGAATTGGGTAGATGCTCTAATTTAATGTAGCAATTTACTTACTGGTTCGAGGCGATGTCTGGCGACAAGTCGCTTTGTATTTTTAGCTAATCATTTGTTTTTAACGGTTGAGCATCTTCAACAGGACTGGCAATAGTGAAGGAAATAGAATTAATAGACGGGGTTGGTAAATCTAATTTAGGTTGTTCTAGTGATACTTCGATACTTGGATCATCGAAATAGGAACCAACAATCTTGTCATAGTTAGAAGCAACAGCTAAAAAAGCCCCACCCAAAATATAGATGGGCAATGGCAAATTAAATTCTTGCAACCACTCAAACAGTTCTCCCAAGGCAAACAGCACTAAAAAGCAGGCAAGCCAAACCTTCATATTTTCATCCCCTGCATTGAAACAATTCTATTATTAGCTTAAATAGCTTGCATGATATTTAATGTAGTATATAAAGTCTAGGATAGCAGGCTGGTATTTTCTGGCTCAAGTCTGACTAGAGGCAGCAGCCCCTAGTCACCCTTTCCCATGCAGAGCATGGGAACGAGAGAACAATGGGAAATCGAGCTTTTCCAGATGAGAGAGCCGATTTCAAGTTGATGAAGTACACAAGCTAAGTCTGAAAGCCAGATATAAAGCCTGTTTTACTTCAGAATTCTGACTCCTGAATTCTGCTGTAACTGCGATCGCCTCTTCGGGCGTATTCATGGAAATGGCAGCAATGGGTGTTAATCAAAGACGCGGCGGGTAAGTGTTCTTGAAAATGCTCTGCGATCGCAACAGATCAGAAAGACAAGAAGGTTTTACAAGTGAGTTCAAATGTACTGGGTACACAACTAAGTATTTTAGATTTGACAAAAACGAATTTAGAAGTTAAGGCAGGTGAGTTTGTAGCTATTGTCGGACGTAGTGGTTGTGGTAAGAGTAGCTTATTGCGCCTTATGTCAGGATTGGATAAAGCGACTACGGGCGGAATACTACTACATAGAGAACTGCTCTGTAAGTTCAGTCGCTCTGTTGATAAATGCCATAGTTGCTAAAGTCATAGAAAAACCCTTGGTGGATTCTAGTTACTTTAGGTTACCCTGAACACATCAGAAGGTTTCAGAGACTTTTTCCTGTTGAGTAGAAAGAGAGCGAATTAACTCCCGAATTACATCGGTTGCTGGTCTTCCCGTTACTGAGCAGTATTTTTCAAGCTTTTCTGCCTCACCTGATGTGAGATTGATTGTAAGTCGTTTAGCAGCCCATTTTTTATTCATATACTAGTACTAGACAAGCTATTATTTTAAACTACTTCTCTAATATCAATCATTTAAACGGCTACTACAATAGTATAATTAATGACCTTTGTTTTAAGTAATGATGAAGCAGAATATAATATTTTTCTAAGCAATAGTAAAGAGGTAGAGTATATTTTAAAGTATGAAGTTTAGTTATTTTTAGCAGAGTAATTATAAATTAAATGTAAAAGGCATATTGAATAATGTATTAACAGCAGATTTAATCACATCAAAACATCACCTTTAACACCAAGTATATTTGGGTATATGCAGAGCGATCGCAAATTAATTTTTTGGATTTTGAGCGGAGCCGGAAATGCTCCGCCTTTGGAGAAAGCTTCCTTTTGACCGAAACTAGGGTGTGGGGTGTGGGGTGTAGGGTCAAAAGAAAAAACTCTCTTATTTATGTACACCCCGCCCCGGAACCAATAAGGTACAAGCCCCCACCAAATTGGAGATTTGGTGGTCTTATAAATCAGTGGTGGGTTCAGAGCCAATACTGATTTATTTCCTACCCCCTACCCCCTACACCCAACACCCTTGTTTTTGACCAAGACCCTGTGCTAGCTTGCTTCGATTTGGTATTACGAGGAACAGAACAGGGCGTGATTTTGAATTGCTTAGTATCCTGCTTGCTTGTCTACGACATTCCGCAAGGGCTGATCGGTTTGGTAGCGTTTAATATTGTCGATAAACAGTTCTGTTATCCGCTCTCTCAGTCGTGGCGACAAGGCTGAACAATGGGGTGTGATAAAAGCGTTCGGTAGCGACCACAAAGGACTTTCCGGGGGCAGAGGTTCTGTGGCAACTGTGTCTAATCCAGCCCCCGCAATCCATCCATGATGTAGTGCAGTGAACAATGCAGCTTCATCCACTATTGAACCGCGAGCGATATTTATCAGGTAAGCAGACCGACGCATAGAGCGAAATGCGGCTTCATCGATCATACCTTTAGTTTCCGGGGTCAATGGTGTAGCGATAACTACATAGTCTGCTGCCGGAAGGAGCGATCGCCATTCGTTGGCACCCACTACTTTGTCAAAATTCGGTAGGGGTTCGGCATGGCGGCGACTACCCCAAACTTGGACTCCAAAGGCTTTGGCACGAGATGCGATCGCTACACCAATATTCCCCGTGCCGATAATCAATAAAGTCGTGTCCGCCAACTCTTCGACAGACAACCCTCTCACCCAAGTGTGTTCATCCTGCAAAGCTTGCAATTTCCGCAGATTCTTGGCGTGATAAAGCATGAATGCCAGTACAAATTCCGAAATTGGAATCGCGTGAATTCCTGCGCCATTTGTGAGGATAATATCTCTTTGCAAAAAAGTTGGCGTGAGGATGTGATTCACGCCAGCACTCGGTGACTGTTGCCAACGCAGCGCGGGTGCTGCTGTCAGTACTTTGTCATGGGTAAAGGCTTTCAGATAGAATCCGTTAATATAAACTTCCGCATCGCTAGCATCCCCGTCTAAATTTCCATCAACATCTGTTCTTACAACCTGTATATCAGGCGGTAGATGTGGCTCAATGTCAGCAGCGAGGTCGAGCGGCAAGATCAGTTTCATTGTAGATTACTCTTTCCTATTTACAGGGTTATCTCTAGAAATTGCCAGCATTAATCAAACAAAGATTTTCACAAGGTGCTTGATTGTTCTGGCTATCTGTGATAGTTTTCTTTTTACATTCTACAAAATACTATAGACCTATCGACTTACCGTACTTTGTTGAAGCACATTTCAAACTGAGTATTATTTGAGAGCGTAATTGTGTATGAGCTTAGAGCTACATCTATCGGGTAAAACAGCGATCGTTACAGGAGGAAGTGCTGGGATTGGGTTGGCTACTGCCAAAGCCCTTTATAGTGAGGGCGTGAATGTGGCGATGCCTACGGCGGCAAGCTACGCAGCTCGTAACCCAGAACGACTAGAAAATGCTGTGAGTGCTATCCAGTCTCTACCTACCCCAGGGGCTAAAGTTATTCCCATCAGCGCCGATTTAACAAAAGCAGAGGATGTTGAGAAAGTTGTCTCAACAACATTGGCCCAGTTTAGTCAGATTGATATCTTGATTAACAATGCAGGTTCAGCCCGTGCGGGTTCTTTCCTGGAATCCACTGATGATTTATTTTTGGATGCTTGGAACTTAAAATTATTGGGCTATATCCGCCTAGTTAGAGCCGTCGTCCCCCATCAAAAAAGTCGCGGTGATGGACGAATTGTCAATATAGTCGGCGGTGCAGGACGTACACCTCGTCCTAACTTCCTAGCTGGTGGCACAAGCAATGCGGCTCTGCTCAACTTCACAAAGGGCATTTCTAAAGAGTTAGCCGAGTACAAGATTCGGATTAATGCCATATCGCCCGGTGCTACTGCTACTGAGCGTGCCGAGACTTTAGCCCGGCAGAATGCCCAAGCGCAAGGGATTACCGTCGAGCAAGTAAAAGCACAAAGCATTCAAAGTATCCCTTTAAAAAGAATCGCCCAGCCAGAAGAAATTGCCGCGCTGGCGTTATTTTTGGTGTCTGATCTGGCTGCATCAATTACAGGAACAGAGATTATCGTTGATGGCGGATCTACCCCTGGTGTTTAGCAGTAGAGACACGACTAATCGCGCCTCTACTCTTGTAAAAACATAAACTTATTGGAGATCAAAAACATGGGTTCTCAATACTTTGACATTAAACCAGTTGCAGGACGTATCGGTGCTGAAATTATTGGTGTTAATCTGAGTTCTAACCTCAGCGATGATATCATCAGCGATATTCGTAAGACTCTAGTCAAATACAAAGTGATTTTTTTCCGTGGTCAGCAACAACTTGATGCTGATGGACAGGTGGCCTTCGCTCGTCGTTTCGGTGAAGTTACTACAGCCCACCCCACTGTACCATCGCTTCCAGAAAACTCAGAAGTCTTAGACCTGAATTATGGCCGCACTACTTCCCGCGCCAATAACTGGCATACCGATGTGACATTTGTAGACCGTCCGCCGCTCGGTTCTATCTTACGATCGCTTGTCATTCCCCCAACAGGAGGCGATACAATCTGGGCAAACTCTGTGACTGCATACCAAGATTTACCTATCCATCTGCGTAATCTCGCTGACCAACTTTGGGCAGTACACAGCAACGCCTACGACTATGCAACTGGATTCGACCTACCTGAAGATGCCAAAGCTTACCGCGCTGTCTTTACCTCGACTGTATACGAGACTCTGCACCCAGTTGTACGCATCCATCCCGAATCCGGTGAGCGTGGGCTATTCATCGGCGGATTTGTGCGCCAGTTCCGTGGCTTATCAACAACTGAATCAGATGATCTTCTCCGGCTGTTGCAAGCATACATAACACGTCCTGAGAATACAGTCCGGTGGCGTTGGCAAGTTGGTGATGTAGCCTTTTGGGATAACCGAGCTACTCAACATTATGCAATTGCAGATTACGGCGACCAGCCCCGTCACGTTCAACGAGTGACAATTGTCGGCGACCTCCCGGTGGGCAGCGATGGTAAACAAAGTGAGGCCATCAAAGGAGATTCTTCTACGTATAATCAACGCGTTGCGGTTGCTGTTTAAAAGAAGATTGGGCATTGGGCAAAAACAGTTCCGTTAGCGGATAGCTAAGGTTTAGCCCGTTCCGAGTTCCGAGTGAAGAAGTGAGATTCCCAACTCAGCACTCAGCACTCAGCACTCAGCACTCCTGAAGGGCATTGAAAAGAGGTACAAAGGCAGGGTACAGAGGAGAGGAATTCTGCTACCCTGTTTCTTGCTAAGGTTAATTCGTAACTCAAAATAATGCCGCCATCATTAACAATTTTCCACAGCTTACTTCTCTTTAGTACCGCTTTCGTTGCAGGGGGGCTAAATGCTGTAGCGGGTGGTGGAAGCTTTATCACCTTTCCAACTCTCATCTTTACAGGTGTATCCCCGATCGCAGCTAATGCCACCAATAATACAGCAATGTGGCTGGCCGCTGTCGCAAGTGCTGGAGCATATCGTCAAGATTTAGACATTGAACGGCGAGATTTTTTACTTTTATGTAGTGTAAGTTTAGTTGGTGGCATAATTGGCTCTCTAGCTTTGTTATATACATCGCCTGATGTTTTTCAAAAGTTGATTCCCTATCTGTTGCTGCTGGCAACACTTGTATTTACCTTTGCCGAACCTTTCAAAAAGTGGTTGCAGCATCAAAGACAGAAGTCATCACCTGAGTCTGTACCCCTATTTAATTTAATGGTAGCTCAACTAGCGATCGCTATCTATGGCGGTTTCTTTGGCGCAGGTTTAGGAATTTTAATGCTGGCAACTCTGACATTTTTAGGCATTAAAAGTATTCACACCATGAATGCTTTTAAGACGTTTTTAGGGAGTTGTATTAATGGTATTGCGATTATTCCATTTATTTTTGCAGGTGTGATTGCTTGGCATCAAGCTATTTTGATGGCAGTAGGTGGTTCTCTTGGTGGTTATTTAAGCGCTCATTATGCTCGTAAACTTGAACCGCAGTTAATTCGGAAATTTGTGATAATTGTTGCCTTCAGTATGACTGCATACTTTTTTATTCATGGTTAAAGGTTTTGCAAAAGTAACCTAATTTGCCATGATTAACCTTCATAAAGATTGAACTGTCCTTTATCCGAAATACATCAGCCCCATCAACTAAGTTCGCTAAAGGTTCTACCAGACGTTTTTCTAACCACTCAAATGGTGATTTAGTTATAACAATAAATTTATCTCAGCAGAATCAGTTAACAAAGTGCTAAGGGCGTTGATTGAGTCAATGCCACAAGCAGCAAACAGCGAGACAGTCTAAGCATCGCAAGCCGTCTTATTCGGATAACTCAACGCTCTGTTAGAAATTATTGCTATGACCCCGCTAAACCTTTGACCAAATAAGTAATTCGCCCTGCTCACCACCTGCGGCTAGTAACTTGCCTTGGGGATGCCAAGCTAGACTAGAAAATCCTGCTGAGATACCTGTAATAATTTCGGACACTTCCTGAGCGTTGTTCCACAAACATAACCAGCCGTCAGCAGCAGCAGAAGCAAGAAGGAAGCTTTTGGGTGCAAAGGCGATCGCATTGATCACACCCACATGATTAGTTAATACTCGTGCTTCCCAACCCAAGGAATCATCTTCTAACTTTTCCCACACCACAATACCTTCAACGCTAGAGGATGCTAGTATTGGCGCACCGACTCTTGTGGTAGCTTCTGACCATGCCAATTGGCGAATTTTACCAGGGAAACCGCGCATCACCCAAGGGTCGGGGTTGTTCCATTCTAAAACGGTGACGCTACGATCCATGTTGCCAGAAGCCAAGAATTTGCCATCGGGCGACCAAGTCATCGCTAAACTGACAGTAGTCATATCCAGGATGTATGGATCTTCATCCCAGTTTTGACTATGCCAAATCTTGACTCCTTTGTAACCGCTAATGGCTAAGTACTGTCCATCAATCCGCCAATCTATAGCCAAAACTGAAGAGTTATCGAAATTCAGCGTCACGACAATTTCATGAGTATCTGCATCCCAGACTTGGACGTAACGCCCCAAACTAAAAGCCAGTTGGTTGCTGGTGTAATTCCAAGCTAGCTTGTCAACCCATGCAGGGGCATTTTCCAACGTGGCAATTAATTCAGTGTCGCGCCAAATTTTTACTTGTCCATCCTGTCCGCCAACGGCTAAAAATTTGCCATCGGGGGAAAAGGCAAGACAGTCTACTGATTTATCGTTACTAGTCTGTACGGTTGTTAGTTTGCCATCATGCCACAGAATTACTTCACCGGCGGCGGAAGTTGCTGCTAAAGTTTTACCTTGTGGCGACCAAGCGATCGCAGTTACATAATCTGAAAGTGTCCCCGAATAGTGTTGTTCAAATTCCTTAGATTTGCTGGTTGTGGAGTTCATATTTGTAAAGGGGGAGTGGGGAGTGGGGAATGGGGAATGGGGAATAAGTAATTGGTAAATTTCCTACTCCCTACTCCCGACTCCCCACTCCCTAATTTATGCTAGACAGGCGAGAAAATCTTGCTTGAGTTGGGCTGCATCAAGATTGCGACCGATAAAGACCAGTTCGTTTTTGGGGGTTTCACTTGGTTTCCAAGGGCGATCGGGTTTGCCATCAAATATCATGTGCACTCCTTGAAACACAAATCGATTCTCTTCCCCAGCAATATTTAAAATGCCTTTCATCCGAAAGATATCTGCGCCTTGAGTACGCAGTAATTCGGAAATCCAAGCGTTTAATTTTTCTCCATCGATCGCACCTGCTTCTACTAAAGCCACAGAAAAGACGCTTTCATCGTGTACGTGGGCATCTTCGCCTAAGAAATCTGGGTCAATTTCCAATGCGCGATCTAAATCAAAGGCTTTTACACCTAATAAAGCATCTATTCCTAGTTCAGAATTCTGGGTACGGTAGATTTTAGCGATCGCATTCATTGCCCGAATCCGCTTTTCTAATTCATCCAACTCTTCTGGCGCTACCAAATCAGTTTTATTAAGTAAAATTACATCGGCAAAGGCAATCTGTTCTTGGGCTTCGTCTGCATCCCAGTGCTGCCAAATATGCTTGGCATCTACGACTGTTACCACTGCGTCTAGAGACAATTGGCTTTGCAAATCTTCATCAACAAAAAATGTCTGAATCACTGGGGCAGGATCGGCTAGTCCAGTCGTTTCAATTACTATATGGTCAAATTTATCGCGCCGCTTCATCAAATTGCCAATGATCCGAATTAAGTCGCCGCGCACTGTACAACAGATACAGCCATTGTTCATTTCAAAAATTTCTTCATCTGCATCGATAATTAATTGATTATCAATACCCACTTCCCCAAATTCATTGACAATCACAGCAACTTTTTTACCGTGTTCGTAGGTGAGGATGTGATTGAGTAGAGTCGTTTTACCTGCTCCCAAATAGCCAGTCAGAACAGTAACGGGAACTGAATTGTTGATTACGTCAGCCACCATACTCTAAATTCCTCTTGTCCAATCATATAGATAATCATTATCACTCATGATAGGACTTTTTATATTTTTGTGCGAACTTGGTGTAATTTAGGGTTTAGCAAAAAAATTACATATTGACAACTATCTAAACTGCAAATTATGATCCGATCGCCCTCATTTTATTTGCAATAGCAGAGATGGCATTGTTTGCGGCGATCGCTCGGCTAGAAAAGAGCCGGACGATCACACCGATCAACTAATTTTCTTAATTTACTAATACCTCGTGCCATCACCATTTGTTGTCGCTTTCTCTGTATTTGGTGTCATCACTGCTGCGATCGTCGTTGTTGGCAAAGTCTTCAGTGCAGTATTCCCCACGGATTGCTTACTACTCTTGCGTGGTTTACCCCCTGCCTGCATATACTGCAAACTGTTCTTACCATAGCGTGTTGCCACACTCATCAACATTTTTTCTGAGTAGCTTCTCAAATCCTGCTCTAGCAATTTAATTTGCCCTACCGCTTCATCAACCGTGGAAAGCATTGTGTTGTAGCTCGATAGCTTCGTTTGTAAGGTTTGAATCCGTCTTTCATACTCCGCTAAACTCAAGCTATCGCTAAACTCAAGCGTTTCGCTAATCGATCTCATCCCCGATATCCGTAGCGTTGCCTTATTTAATACCGTAGAACTGCGTTTAAGTCTCGCCATGAATGCCTCTCCTGCAAAAAGTTATGTAAAAATTAGTACAGACTTGTGGTTACACTTTAGCTATTTGTTATTCCTCTTCCCCTGAGTAAAAACAACCAAAACTAAAGTGAAGTTTACGGTAAAATCTGATATTTATTCCCTAATTTCACTTAAAACCTTTAAAGTTATTTGTATAAAAAATTTTATAAAAAGAATTCAGAACTCAGGAGTCAGAATTTAGTATGAATTCTATAAGACTGTTTGATAACAAAGCGTTGGCGAGTCCACAAGTACCCAAACATCGTGTTGAAGTACCCAAACATCGTGTTGAAGTACCCAAACATCGTGTTGAAGTACCCAAACATCGTGTTGAAGTACCCAAACATCGTGTTGAAGTACCCAAACATCGTGTTGAAGTACCCAAACATCGTGTTGAAGTACCCAAACATCG
>NZ_WBKM01000011.1 GCF_015714725.1 Nostoc sp. WHI | reverse complement strand
GTAAGTGAACTGGTTGCCCTTCCAAGCGAAAATCTTGTCCGCCGTAATGTTCTTGAAATGGTTTACAGGTGGCGTATCAGTGTAATGACACAAACAGATTTAACTGAAGATGACCAGGAGTTAATTATGAATTTAACAGAAGCTTATCAAGAAGCAAGAGCGCAAGCGGTACAAGAAGGGCAACGCCAAGTTGTAGAAAACTTGTTGAGATTCCGATTTGGTTCTGTGGATGAAGAACTTTCAAGAGTAGTCGAGAGTTTGTTGCAGTTAACACCAGATGACTTTGCGAGAATTTTACTGGAATTGTCTAGTTTATCGCGTGAAGAGTTGTTAGCAAGATTTGTTTCACACGGATAACTCAATAGTAAAAATAGCGAAAAGTATTAAGCGCTTTTGTATCAGCAAAAGCGCTATTTTATTGCTGATTTTAGCCTTCATCATTAGAAATCAAAGGCTACGCCAAAGCTGTATGAAAATACTTTTGGTACAAACAAATGAACCCTCAAGAAACATCAGACTTAGTTGCCTCTTTGATGAGGCAAGAAGAATTGCTCAAGCAGTTGATTGCCTCAATCAATCAACCGAAATTGGGACTACACAATGAAGCTGGCAGTTGCAAAATCTACTGCAATCGCCACAATGGTTCGCTGTGGTACATTATGGCGAACGGTGAACCAAGTGCTGTTGCTCAAAGTGCCTTAACTGGATATCTCAAAGAGTTACGCTTTGAAAAGTGTGAGCGGCGGGGTAAAGAAGTTCACAAACTGCTTGCTACAATCCAGGCTGACAGACTCTATATCTTGGAGTCAGGACATGATACACACTTTTCCAAAGGTTTGTTAACCGCAGTTTCTTTATTGACACCACAGCAACTTTATTCTCCCCTGACAATTCAACCACAGGCAGGAACAGACGAGAGTGTGTTGTTCTGTCGGGTGTGGGTAGGGTCTGAATTGGTGATTGCTAGTTATAACGAGCAGACCAATTGGCGAGAGGTCAGTAAACAGGCTAAAGCTTGTGTCAAGGCGGCGTCAGAAATGGTGTTTTAATTAGCTGTAAATAGGGCTTGGGTAACTGCGAGAAATTGCTCAAGTCTTATCTACAGCTAACTGTGCTGTGAAAAAAAAACCAGACTTTTCATCATCTCATCATCATGAATAAAAAAATCGTACTGCAAAACCAAAAAACTGGTGAAGTTATACAGACACAACGAGATGAGTCTTGCGTCTGGGTGTCTTTGGTCAATGAAAAATGGATGACTGAATGCGAGCTTCAACGTAATGGGTGGTTTGAAAAAAGTTAGCAACAATCAGCATCTTTATCTGTGAAAATTTTGCTGATTTAACCAATTAATCAAAGTAAAAGTAACGAAAATGCAACCAACAATTACTCTTCCACGAGGCTACAGAAATCCAAGCTTTGTAATTGGGCAGCGTACAAAGCAAGGAATTATTGCTGGAATCGACATTTTACAGAGAAGATTTCGGCTTAAATGAACAAGCAGCAAGAAACACAATCAGCCTGGGATGCGTTGATGTCTCTTAATAGACGACATTATGTTTTAACTGGTTTTTATGCGTTGGGTGACGCTTACTTAATAAGCGGTAAAGACTCCAAGTACAAAAACAAGATTGTCTTAGTAGAGCATCGTCAAAAATCCCAAATTAATCATTGGGATTGGACAGTCTCAAAATCCGAATGTTCTCAGCAACCGACGATAGAAACTAACGGTGACGATGGTCAAGGCAATCTCAAACGAAAAGCACCATCGCTTAAGGTTTATAGCTAATTGAAGAGAGAAAGCTGCAAAGCAATTTTAGAACAACTACAACTATTTTGAGTTATGTCAATATATAAACCACCCCTCATTAAAAGACCAATCAAGTTACAAAACAATGGCTCGACCAAGATAATTTATAGAGTCATCAGAGAGGTTCAACACTTGAAAAATAAGTCTCAACTAGGAACTGCAACTATCGAAGGAAAATCCTGCATGGTTCGCAGTCAATGGAATTATTGGGTTGTTGTCTAGACGGAGTTTTGTCAACAAGTGTAGCTGATCAACTCCAACATAATGAATCAGCTACGCTGAATTTTGCTGAAAATTAATAGGTATTAAATCATGGTACAGGCAATCGCTCACACCGAAACGGAAACTTTTCTCCAAAATGCTACAGTTGAACACCTGAACTTCTCAAAATTAAATAAAACCCGCATTAGATTTCGCATCCAGTTAAAAAAGAGTACAAAATCTGCGGCTCCCAAATGGGCAGATGTTTTAAAAGCTGAAATTAGTGAAGTAGAATCAGACCTCGTAAAAGTTACTAATTCCGAAGTCGGGTTACGAGGAATCAAAGTTTTCAAAAAGCTAGATGAAGCATCTGCTCAACTGCGTCAAGAAATTGCCTCAGTTCAAGAGTGGATGTCTGCTGATACTGGGGACTGGGTTTGTCCTATAGACTTAGCTCCAATTGTCTGGAATCAATTAATCAATATAAGGGATAATCTAGCTCCCAGTTTACGTAATCAGTTAACAGTTGATTACGAGGCAGGACTTGTAGATTACCAGGAACGGATTGACAAATTCCTCTCGCTAAATGCCTGGGAACTCGCTGACGACAAGCAACAAGAAGTCAAAGCTAGTTTGTTAACAGCATTCCCCACTCTCACTGACTTGGAGGATTATCTACAGGTAATCATCGGTCGTCCGGTGATTATTCCTGCGCTGTCCGAACAACTCGACCAGAAACAGGCCCAGTGTTTAGACCAGATTACCCAATTTATCCAGCAATACGATAGTAACCTGGAGCAAAGGCTACGGGAATCTGCTCAAGCTGGCGGTGAACAACTGGCGGCGCAACTCCTTGAAGAATTGAGCGACTGGGAGCCAGGACGTAAACCGGTGCAGTTCAAAAAGAAGATGGAAAAACACCTGATGAAAGTGCGGGTGTTACTGGCAAATGCCTCACCGGAAGCTGGCAGCAGTTTACAACAGATGATGGAGCATTTGGATTCGATTGTCACCGACCCAGCGATTGAGTCGAAGAATCTTGGTAGTGATGGGCGCAGTCAGTTACAGCAAAAGATGGAAGAAATTAGGGTCAAGCTGTTAGATGAACAACGCAATCTACAACAGTTAGCGACTGGCGACGTGGGCTTATCAAAAGCTACCGTGATGTCGTTTAAGTTCCGGTAAAAAATAGACTTGGGCGAATGCACACTTGCCCAAGACTTTAAATCACTAATACTTTTGGTTGAAAGTGCGTTGTCATCATCTCAGGATTGACGGCGCACAAGACTATTTCTGAAGGATAAACTATGTCACACTTTTCTCAAATTGCAGTCAAGTTTAAAGACCAATCGTGTTTGGTCGAAGCATTGCAGCGCTTTGGGTTTTATCCCCAAATTCATGATAAACCAGTGAACTTATACGGATATGAAGGGGACAAGCGAGAGCAGTTAGCTCACATTGTTGTCCCTCGCAATCAAATTAGTTACGACAGCAACGACCTGGGATTTTACTGGAACGGGTTTGAATACGAATGTCTCATTTCGGAGTTTGACCAACGGTGGGGACAAGCAGCACGGGACAAAGGACTAGGATCACAGTTCGTACCAAAGTTGCAAGAGCAGTACATCAATTTATACCTCCCAAAACTTGCTACGCAACTCGGAGGTGAAGTAGTTGCAACCAAGAGCAACGGCTCTGTCACTACTGTTCGGGTATTATTGCCGACTCAAACTATTAGGAGATAAGATGTCGCATTTTTCAACAGTCAAAACTAAACTTGCCAACCGTGATTGTTTGGTGCAAGCGTTACAAGATTTACAGCTATCACCGCAAGTCCACGAAAAGCCACAGCCACTTCAGGGCTACTACGGCGATTCTCAAGGACAGAGTGCTGAAATTATCGTCAGTGGTCGCACCATAAAAGCCCGTGCAGATATGGGATTTAAGTGGAATGGCTCGGAATACGAAATGATCCAGGACGAGTACGAAGTAATTAGGCAATTAGGAGGAAAGTTCTACGCCTGTCAGCTGATGCCAGCTTATGGACGAAGAATGGTTTTAGCCAAGGCTGAAGAGTTACGAGAAAAATTTGGCTCTTGTTCCATAACCGAAACAAGTGTTGGTCAGGTGCAAACCCTAAGACTGACTTTCGCCGGACATCAAGAAGTTAAACAATTTGCACGGAGATAAATTAATGGAACGCTCAATACTTATACATTTTGACAAAGTTACGGGTGAAGTGAAGGTAGAAGCTTCGGGTTTTGAAGGGCTGTCTTGCCTGGAAGCGACTCAACCTTTTGAAGAGGCATTGGGGGTTGTGGGCGATCGCCAATTTAAGCCAGAAGCCCAAACGCAACGCATGACTTCAACTCATCAAACACGACTACGACAGTAAGAAAAAGCTGGGTGGGGGGGAACAAAACAATCTCCCCACACTCATATTTTGGGAGTAGACAATGTTAGTGTTAGGTTCCGTTCACCCAGTCGATGGTAAGTCCAGAAAATATGGTGAGTTCGGGTTGACAATTTACCTTTCCTCAAGCGAACTAAAAAAGCTGATGTGGGCGCTGAATTTTGAGCCACATATTGATCTGGCATATCAATACTTTACTTCTGAACATTTGGAAGAAGCTTTGCAAAATGGTGGGATGTGTACCTTAACCGCTTGTTGGCAAAAGTCAGATGCTTGTTCTCGCAATGATTCTGAACTTGAGTCCGATGCAATGTGGCTAAAAGATTGGCTGCATCGAGCCAAGTGGCATGGATTTCAGCATGATGCCGGATTAGGTTTGCTTGTGACTTACTACAAGCCGATGTGCGACCTCATTACCGATGGCGAAATTCATCCCGATGACTTGCCTGACTTGGAGAGCAGCGATTACTGGAGTGATTACAGAAGGGAACCCAGAAATTTTGAATACTGCAAATTTTATGGGTTCACTACCTATTGGGAAAATATTCACTACGAAACTATAAGCGAATCGCTGGGCATCGAATGGTGTGGTTGATCGATGCCTTAATTTTCTCCAGCAAAATATCATGAACGAATTACCCAAACAATACCCATTTATTCACATTTATCCTCAACAACAAGCACATCAGCCCGTGACCATCAAAGGTAACACTGAAGGACTTTGTGTGCTTGTTAATGCCTTAATTTCCGCAATAGCTAACCCAGACAACAACGCAGCAGCAGAGGTCTTTTGCGGCGATGCCGAATTTTATGAGGTAGTCGTGAGACTTGTTAATACTCATAAAGAACTATCGCCATTACCGTATCAAAAATCATGAAACTTTCAAATCTAATCGTTACGCTCGATTCACAAATCCCCATCGCTGCTGTTGATGTGCTGTCGCCTGATGAAGCAACTATCATTCAGTGGCTCACTATTGAAGCTAAAGACAAACTCAAAAGTTCGGTTTTCTTTTGGAACTTGGGAGTTTCTACTCTAGAGCAATGCTTGATTGCTGAAGATGGGGGGCTGGTGTTTAAGCCAGTACCAGAATACAAAAAACCGCCTCATGCAGATCCACTGCTGTATGTGTTTGAGTATATCAATAACTTTGATGGTGTTGGGGTGTTCATCCTGGGCGATGTTCACCCTTTTATCGGTAAGAACTCCGGGGTGTGAGTATCAATGGAACAGAAAACTGGGTTAAGCTTAAAAGCCTTATTGCGTAAGGATTTTTTTGAAAGTTGTAGTAGCTCACTTTTCAAATCACTAACTACTGCCTAACGATAAATCAAGAGTTTCAGCACCTAAAATTTTTTGTAGTATTCATGTAATGCTTCTTATCCCGGTTTTCTGTTCCGATGATACTTGTACCCCATACTCAACTGCAAGTCACAGATGTTGACAATAGCACCACCCAAGTTACTTACACCTTAACGGACATACCAGATAACGGCACACTTTTACGCAACAATTTAGCGTTAGCAATTAACGATACCTTCACCCAAGCAGACATCGACAGTAACCTGCTAAATTATACTCACAATGGCAGTGAAACCACTAGCGACAGTTTCAGCTTTACCGTTGCCGATGGTGCAGGAGGTGCGATCGCTAACACCACTTTCAACATTACCGTTAATCCGGTTAATGATAACCCGATTTTGGTGAGTGCGATCGCCAACCAAACAGCCACAGAAGAAACGGCCTTTAGCTTTCAAATTCCTACTAATACCTTCAGTGATGTCGATACAGGCGATACCCTTACTTACACTGCAACATTAGAAAACGGTAATGCTTTACCAATTTGGTTGACCTTTGATGCTGCAACCCGCACATTTAGCGGCACTCCAAGTAACGCAGATGTAATCACACTTAGCATTCAAGTGATTGCAACTGATAATTCCGGGGCAAGCGTCAATGATATCTTTACTTTGACAGTCGCCAATACTAATAATGCACCGATTTTGGGTAATGCGATCGCTAACCAAACCGCCACAGAAGACACCGCCTTTACCTTCGCCATTCCCGAAAACACTTTTGCAGATGTCGATGCAGGTGATAGCCTTACTTACACCGCCACATTAGAAAACGGTGACGCCTTACCAACTTGGCTGACCTTTGATGCCGCAACTCGCACGTTTAGTGGTACTCCTGCTAATAACGATGTGGCTACACTGAGCATCAAAGTCACCGCCACTGATAATTTTGGCTCAAGTGTCGATGATATCTTCACGTTGACAGTCGCCAATACTAATGATGCACCGATTTTGGGTGTGGCGATCGCCGACCAAAATGCCACGCAAGACATCGCCTTTAACTTCACTATTCCCGCCAATACCTTTTCTGATATTGATGCAGGCGACATTCTCACTTACACCGCCACTTTAGAAAACGGTGAAGCATTACCAAGTTGGTTGAGTTTCGATGCTGCAACTCGTACCTTTATCGGCACACCCATCAGTAATAGTGTAGGCAATCTAAATATCAACGTTATAGCTAGCGATAGTCAAGGAGCAACTGCTGAAGATATCTTTGCCCTTGCAGTTGCAGCCACTAATGTTATTAATGGCAATGACACTAATAACAATATTTCTGGGACTGCAAACGCAGATAACATCTACGGCTTTGATGGTGATGATTATCTCCAGGGATTAGCTGGTAATGATTTAATCAATGGTGGGACTGGAAAATTTGATTTGATGTTTGGCGGTGCAGGTGATGATACTATTACCGACCCAGATGGAATTTTGGGCGCATATGGGGGGACTGGTAACGACACAATAAATGTTACCTTTGCTGTCAGTTGGGATAATGATACTAACTCTAGCAATGCCCCTCGTTCTGATGGCAAGATTACCGGAGGTTACGGCGACGATAACATTACGGTAACCATGAATAACAGTCAATTCTTTATTAACCTGAAGGGAGATGGACCAACTAATAGTTTTCAAGATGGTAATGATGTCATTACATTATTAGGCAGTTACCAAAATGCAATTGTTGACTTGGGTGGTGGTAACGACACTTTCGTAGGTGGTAATGGCAGTGATGATGTCTCTGGTGGTGCTGGCAACGATACTATTTTTGGTTTCGGGGGCAATGATAGACTAGTTGGTAATGATGGTAATGATATTCTCGCCGGTGGTGCTGGTAACGATAATCTGACTGGTGGTAGCGGACAAGATTTCTTTAGCTTCTCTTCACTAACTGGCAATGGCATTGACAGCATTACAGACTTTAATCTGGTTGACGATAAAATTCGTGTTGATGCTGCTGGCTTTGGTGGTGGACTTGTGGCTGGTGCTTTGCCAGAAACTAGGTTTGTCTTAGGAACAGCAGATCAAGATGAGAGCGATCGCTTTATTTACAATCAATCAAGTGGTACTATTTTCTTTGATGTTGATGGCACAGGTTCTACCACTGCGGTTCAGATTGCCACTCTACTAACCAAGCCTACTATTAATTCAACGAATATTATGATTGTCTAACAAACTGAACTTGGAGGAAGTAAAAAATTTTACTTCCTCACTTGGCTTTGTTGTATGAAGATGAATGAACTAATTTTTTTAATTTCAGATATGCCGGATGGCACATTTAATGGGGAAATTCTTGAATAAGCAGGTTGTTCATGACTGGAGTTTAGACTAAGCCATGCAAAAAGACCCAGCAGGGCTGAGTGAATCAGAGACTTAGCAAAAGTATGAATAATCTTAGGTATTAAACAGCAACTGATGGTTCTTTACGTGGTGGAGTTACTGTTTTTTTAACAATTGGGCATCGGTTTTTACGGTGATGCTTTTTTCCCGTTTGCCAACCAGGGGACTTTCCGCGAGGTTTGGGTTCAGAGGTAGGAGTACCAATCACCGCAAAAACTCCTCCTATAGCTTGAGCAACTCGCCCAGGAGTCAATTTATCGGAAGACCTCTGCCAAGGTAGAGGATTATCAGTAACGATATCACGGGCTAACCACAACTCCCAAGTCATGAGAGGCATTAAGTCACTCCAGCGCTCACACTGCTTAGGAGTACTCAGCTTTGGTACAGTCCAATGTAAGCGTTGCTTTAAAAAACGATACCAGTGGTCAATCGTAAAGCGACGCAAGTAAAATCGCCAAACTTCTTCTAAGGGAGGCATTGCTTCTCCTACCCAAGCTAACCACAAAGGTTTCGATACTCGTTGATTACCTTGAACATCTTGACGTTCAACTCTTAAAAGTGACATCGGACGTGTCACCGCTTTACGGAAATGCAAATTTTTCCACAGACTCACCCGTACTTGTTTTAGTTTTGGATCATCTACCTCGAAGACAGATGCTGCTTCACCCCATGTTGTTGGTTCATTCAACTTGAATTTATCACCATGTTTTCTGGGACAGCCCTTGCCAGAATAAGCTCCTGGTTCGCCCCATAAACACAAATTTGAACGCAACCGGACTAGAATATCGACTGCAATGTTAGCTGTCTTTAAGACAAAAGGCGCGCATCCATACTCACTGTCCCAAACCGAAATCGGTCTGGTAGGGAAATGTTCACACACCTGTTTTAGTTGCCAAATTGCTTTCTCTATTGGGCTTTCCCAACTGGTTATGCGCTCATGTCTCAAGGGTAATGCCCAACTACCTGAATCCTCTGGTATCCAAGCAATTGTACTGTATCCTTGACCAACAGTAATCGGTTTATTTCCAGCTATGGACGTGCCACTATGTTCATAAGTCCTCTCTTGTAGCGTTACTGCATCCGGGCGTGACCAGTTTGTGTGATCTCCTGCTAACAAGGGTCGTCCCTTGAGGGGTATCTGTTTGATATATAGCTGCATTAATTTCTGTCGCTGTGGTCTGCTATCTTGTAGGGCTTCATAAATACTTGACCACTTGCGTCTAAATACTGGCGATAAGGATAAATCTGCTAAGGAATAAGCATTGCGGGTTAGCAATATCGCATCTGTTAATTCAAAAGTCGCATCTTTGGCTCTACCTAAATATTTGTAAGCTACTTGACGAAACTCTTCAAGTCTGGCATTTTTCATGTTGGCAGGTGAGTAATGGTAGTTCTTTTCTCACTTTCTGCCAAAAGCAGGGCTGTTTCATTCCATTTCAAACAGGATTTGTCAAGATGGCTAGCGAGAAAATTGTAAGTAAGGGTGACGAGAAGATGAACTTTTAAGCACTTAAGCAACAGTAAAATTGTTCATTTTCTTGGCACGCTGGTAACAAAATAATCAATTTTAAATCGCTAGAATCCTTGATATTTATCGCTCTTTAGGGAATGAAACAGCTCTGTCTGCCAAAAGGGGGGCTGTATTCAATCAGACACCCCTTTTTTTCTTGCTCATTATCTGATAATGATAATCTAATAAGGAGGGGTGGGAGAGAAACGAGCGTCGCTCGTTTCTCTCCCACCATTTTCATGATTATCATTATTGTATTATTTACTCGGCAAGCATACTACACAAGAATGGTTCAAGGTGCGGATGCTTTGAGGTTGACAAGATAATATTTTTAACCTCTAATTCCATTTGGTTTGCGTTCTCTCATATCGCTTTTAGTCTAAACTCCAGTACTGAACAACTCAGCAATGACGATGTTTTGCGGGAATACAAGGCACAGCAGTCTACTGAGCGCTGTTTTCGGTTTCTCAAAGACCCTTTATTTTTTACTTCGAGTGTATTCCTCAATTCGACTGAGCGAGTTGCTGCACGCTTCTATGGTTATGGGTTTGTGCTTGCTTGTTTATAGTCTCGGTCAAAGGGCTTTACGTCAAGCTTTAGAACGGGCAAAAAAAACTATTGATAATCAGTTGGGTAAACCAACTTCTACTCCAACCTTACGTTGGGTGTTTCAATGTTTTATGTCGATTCATTTGGTTACGGTCGCCCAAATCAAACAGATTGCCAATTTAACACATGAAAGACAATGGATTATGCAATTTTTTGGTGATCCTTGGTTTAAAGATTTAATGTATTAATAGCTCCTAAATATATTTTTTTTGCAAAGACATAGCTAGATGTGAATTTTTTCAAAATTACATTAAAAAATCAATCATAATTTATTCTAAATTTCAGTTGATCGGTGTAAGATATATTATGTAAATAAAAATATTACAGAGTTAGTTATCTCAAAGACTTGCATTAGTTACACTATAGGAGGTATATTAAGCCAGTAGATTTCTGTAAGATTCCCTTGAAGATAGTAGAGACACCTAGATTAGGTTTGAGTCTATTATATATCTTGTGACAAAATTAAAAAGATAGTGTTCAATCAAGATTTTATTTGATTAGTAAAATCTTTAAACTACTTATGTAATGTGCTTCATAATATTTTTGTGCTTTGATTTTAGCCCACCCATGCTGGAGGTTAAACGCTTAAGACTGAGGTTGTCCCGGAAGTAATATCCCGGAATTGCCAAATTCCAGGGTAACAACACCGGGTTTTAAATGCACGTTATGTAAACCTCCGATTAACCTTATAGGTTAATCTAGTATTGTAGTTGTGGTCTTTTTGCTGTCAGGCTTTGATGACACAACTGTTATGGATTACGTTTGCCCATAATTTACAACTCAATGCAGTTAGAAACAATTATGTCACACAATGTGATTAAAGACAAAGCTGTTATAAAGCCAGAAATGCCTGAAATTAGTGTTTTAAAGCTTTTTCAGCCTCATATCTAACTCATATCTAAATTAAGAGCATGAAATAACATACTCTTAATTCAGATTTTTAGTCAGGATATTTTCCTCATAAGTGGAAATAAAGCTTCTGTTCAAAATTTAAAATGCTTACTTCATAAGCATTTTAAATTTTGATATTTGCGAAAAGTTGCTAAAGCTTTAGCGAGTCCAATGCTTTATTACTCGCTAAAGCTACGCGGATCGCTATCAAGTGTTACAGGGTTAGCCCTATCTAGTAGACGTTCCAGTACAAATTTTAAGTTTCGCGTACTCCTTTCCTTCAAAATGCTACGAGAAAGCAAAAGCAATCTATGCGTAGCGTCTTATGAAGAAGTGGTATTAATGGCGAAGCAAACATCTGGCTCAAAACTTTCGCATTCAGATGACTAATTGTCAGAGCAAGGACTTACTGAAACCATTGGGCTGTCCACAAAACAAAAAATATCGGCGTTGCTGATTGCAGTATGAATTTTTTTCGCGCAAAGGCAAGGTAGCGCGTTGGGCGGGTTTACCGACTTGTTCGCGCAGCATCTCCCCTTTGGAGAAGCGACTGCCGCGCAAAGACGCGAAGAATTTAAATTTTAGATTTTTAAAACATTAATTTTCATACCTAATTCAGCAACGCCAAAACACCTTTATGTAAACAAAGATATTTTTGACCATCTTTTTTCCTAACACCCTTACTTTAAGAAAATTGAGAATTTCTTCAGTGAGAATACGGTATTAACTGTTTTTTAAGATTAAGTTTTGTAATTCAACGACAACTAAATTTCGTCTTGGAGGTTAGAAAATGCCAGCAGTGCTTTCTGAGCAATATATGGGTGAAAAGTTATTGCAAGCCTTAGATGCAAAGCTTTCAGAAAAAGAATTACAAAATTTTTTAGCAGCAATGGAGATTGTGGAGCCACCAGTAGCAAAGCAGTTCTGGCAATCTGCACAGACGAATCCTGGTATCTACATGATCCTTACAGGTAAAGTCCGACTATCAGATAGCTCTGAGAATTTGATTACTACCTTTGGTGCATGGTCTTTTTTCGGCGAGTCGACTCTGTTTCCCGAAGCTAACTTTAATCCTTACGTAGTCAGAGCTTCGACAAACTTAAAACTTGGCTATTTCCGGCAAGATGTATTGCAAACATTGATAGAGAAGTATCCTAGCATAGGCGATCGCCTCTTTAATCGAGCCGAACTTTGGGATTTGCTGTTGTTATGTCGCCAAACCTCACAATTTTTGCGCCATGCATCACAAGTTCCAGGGATGCTCAAAGGCTTATCTTTCTTCGAGCGTCACCAGCTAGAAACTGGCTCTATAAGCCCACAAATATCTCAAGATTCGCAATTGTGGCTATTGTACAGAGGTCAACTGCGGCATTCTGAAAGCCATTTTTTGACACCAGGCACAATCTTTGCTCAACCAGAACAAGGTGATTGGCAAGCAACGCAACCAACAATTGCTTACATTCTGAAAAACGACTATTGGCAAACAGCACTAGAATTCTTCCCAGAACTAGGGAACTGGGGACTAGAGAGCAAGGATTTGAAACTGGAGACTAAAAATAGGTCTTTCCAATCTCCAAAAGCCAAAATTATTCCTTTTCCCCAAAAAGAGAAGGAGTCCCAACAACAGCCAAAAAAATCACGTTTTCACTTTCCTAGTCCAAAAGCCCAAGTGGGGCATTGGTGGAGACGCCTCACTAAGAACTATCCCTTCTATGCTCAACAAAGCGCAGCCGATTGCGGTTCTGCTTGCTTAGTGATGATTGGTAACTATTGGGGCAAGCATTTTAGTATCAATCGCCTGCGGGATATGACCAACATTACCCGTAGTGGTGCATCTCTGAAAGCTATGGCAGCAACAGCAGAAAACCTGGGTTTTGCCACCCGGCCAGTGAAAGCCACTCTCGATAAATTGGCAGAACAACCTTTACCTGCAATTGTCCACTGGGAGGGCAAACATTTCATCGTTATCTACGAAATCACAAAAAAGCGAGTGATTGTATGCGACCCGGCTCTTGGTCAACGGAGTCTGACAAAAGCTGAATTTAAAGCAGGCTGGAGTGGTTATGCCTTGTTACTCCAACCTACAGCTCTATTAAAAGATAGTAAAGATGAAAGTACAAGCTTCTGGAAGTTTTTTCAGTTAATCAAACCTCACTATCGGACACTATTAGAAATCTTTATAGCTTCGGTATTAATCCAATTATTCGGACTGGTAACACCAGTATTTACCCAGTTATTGCTCGATAGAGTACTTGTGCAACGTAGCGTTACAACCTTAAACGCCATTGGTTTGGGGATGATTGTTTTTGGATTGTTTGGTGTTGCTGTCAACGCTGTACGGCAATATCTGCTATTTCATACTGCTAACCGCGTTAGCATCGCCCTACTCGTAGGTTTTATCAAACATACCTTTCGGTTGCCCCTTTCCTATTTCGAGTCGCGTTTTGTTGGGGATATAGTCTCGCGCATCCAAGAAAACCAGAAAATTCAGCAGTTCCTTACTGGTCAGACACTCGGAATTTTGCTGGATATGCTGACATTAGTAGTTTATCTGGCTTTGATGTTCTCCTATAGCTGGCGGATGGCATTATTTGTGCTGTGTACTGTACCGCCATTTTTTATCTTGGCGCTGGCTAGCACAAGTATTTTGCGCCGCATCTCCAGAGAGATTTTTAATGCAGCTACAAAAGAACAAAGCTATCTCATCGAATCACTCAGCGGAATTCGTACCGTCCGCTCATTGGCAATTGAGCAGACTGTGCGCTGGCGCTGGGAAGAACTGCTAAATGATTTGGTTAAAAAAGCCTTTAATGCCCAGATAATTGGCAATCGCCTGCAAATTATCAGTGGCGTAATCCAAACCTTTGTAAATACTTCATTGTTGTGGTACGGAGCCTCTCAGGTAATTAATGGCGAACTGACTATTGGACAATTAGTTGCTTTCAATATGTTGGTGGGTAACGTCTTGAGTCCTTTCCAACGGCTATCTATGCTGTGGAATGAATTGCAAGAAATT
The DNA here is from genome assembly GCF_015714725.1 of Nostoc sp. WHI. Taxonomy (GTDB): domain Bacteria; phylum Cyanobacteriota; class Cyanobacteriia; order Cyanobacteriales; family Nostocaceae; genus Nostoc. The sequence continues at coordinate 13,638 of NZ_WBKM01000011.1, read as the reverse complement.
GTGATTTCCACCGAACGCATAAATGATGTTTTAGAGGCGGAACCCGAAGAAGACTTAGAAACTAAACCCCGAAAGTCGCTAGGTAAATTGCAGGGTAACATTCGCTTTCATAATGTCACCTTTCGCTATCACTCAGAAAGTAACACTAACGTCCTAGAAAATCTTAACTTTGAAATCCAGCCGGAACAGATGGTAGCTGTGGTGGGGCGCAGCGGTTCGGGAAAAACAACCCTTAGTAAATTGATTTTAGGTTTATATCCACCAACAAATGGCAAAGTACTGATTGATGGTTATGACATTACGAGTGTTTCCTTACGATCACTGCGTTCTCAAGTCGGCGTTGTAGACCAAGATACTTTTCTGTTTGGTGGGACGATCCGCGAAAACATTGCGATCGCTCATCCAGATGCTTCTACAGATGAAATTATCCAAGCTGCAAAATACGCCGGAGCCGATGATTTTATTCAAAAACTACCGATGGGTTACGAATCCCAAATTGGTGAAGGCGGCGGTATGCTCTCTGGTGGACAACGCCAACGCCTAGCGATCGCTCGGGCTTTGCTCGGAAATCCTCGGTTATTACTCTTTGATGAAGCCACCAGCCACCTAGATTCCGAATCAGAACGAATCATTCAAAACAATCTCAAAACAATTCTTAAAGGACGCACAAGTGTAATCATTGCCCATCGCCTCTCAACAGTCCGTAACGCTGACTTGATCTTGGTTTTAGATCAAGGCGTTTTGGTAGAAAGTGGTACCCACGACGAATTAATCGCCAAAAAAGGTCATTATTACTACCTGAATCAACAACAGCTAGCTCAAGTTAGTTGAGATTAGACAATTCAATTTTGGATTAAATTTCAATCCCAAATCCAAAATCGAAAATTCTGACTCCCTACTACTATCGGAAACAAAACTATGCCAAATCCCAATAGATCATCCTCACTTTCCCAAGATGAGCCAGATGAGTATCAAAATTACACACAACAAGAGAAATCTGTAGAGTTTGACGAGCAAACAGAGGCAGAAAATGACAGTCAAGATTTGCACTACGGAACCGAAGGATTGCTCAATGCCTTACCTCAAATTTGGACTCGTGGTTTGTTGTACGTCCTCATCGCTTTTGCTGGTTTGTTCTTACCTTGGGCAATTTTCTCACGAGTCGATGAAACTGGTAGCGCCAGAGGGCGTATAGAACCTAAAGGCGCAACTCAAAAATTAGACTCTCAAGTTGGTGGGAGCGTCAAAGCAGTGATGGTCAGAGAAGGAGATACAGTTAGAGCCGATCAGATTCTACTGGAATTGGATTCTGATCTGCTGCAAACAGAATTGCAACAAGTCCAGAGCAAATTGCAAGGGCTACAAAATCGGCAATCCCAACTGGAACTGCTCAAAAATCAACTCTTAATGTCAACGAACCTCTTGGAGCAACAAAATAAATCCCAAGAATTAGAAAAAATGGCTCAAGTTAACCAGGTGCAGCAAAACCTGGATGCCAAATTGAGTAGCTATAACCTCCAAAAGTTAGAAAAACAAGCATTAGTTAAGCAAGCAGAGCAGCAAATTTACACCACTCGTGATGATCAGCAATCGGCTAAAACACGTTTGAGTATAGATTCTAGGCAAGTTGAACGCTTTAGCAAACTCGTTGAGGATGGCGCGGTTTCTGCAACCCAAATTGATGAACTCAAAAAAGAACAACAAGAGAGCAAACGACTCTATAACAAGGCTATATCAGATATTAAACAAGCACAATTGCGCTTGGCGGAAGAGCTAAATCGTTATCAAGTAACTATCAAAATGTTGGAGTCTGATATCAAACAAGCAAAACTCCGACTACAAGAGGAACAAAGTAGCTATAAAAGTGCCATGCAAGCGGGTGAACTGGCTCTAATGAAAAATCAAGAACAGCTAAAGGACTTACAGACACAAATAACAGCAGTGCAATCAGAAGTTGCCCAGACTAAAAGCCACATTACATCGATAAGAATTCAAATGCAGCAACGAGTGGTGCGATCGCCAATTAATGGAGTGATTTTTGAATTACCCACCACTAAGCCAGGAGCGGTAGTCCAAGCCGGTCAAAGGATTGCCCAAATCGCGCCCAAGTATGCAGACTTTGTACTTAGAGCTAATATGCCTAATCAAGATAGTGGTTTTTTGAAGGTAGGAATGCCAGTTAAGGTTAAGTTTGATGCCTATCCTTTCCAAGAGTATGGCATTGTCCAAGGAAAAGTTACTTGGATCTCTCCTGACTCGAAAGTTAGCCAAACACCCCAAGGCAACGTCGAAAACTATGAGCTAGAAATCACCTTAGAACAGCAGTATGTTCAAAGTGACAACAAGCGTATTCCACTAGGTGCCGGTCAGACTGCAAATGCTGAAGTGATCATTCGCCAGCGACGCGTGATTGACTTTGTTTTAGATCCGTTCAAGAAACTGCAAAAAGGTGGTTTAAAGGTTTAGTCACGTCCCTTAATTATCGGAGATATCATGTTATGCCCCCCAATCTGACCATTTCTAATTCAGATATTATTCACAGTCTTAAACTCTCCTGTCAGATACCTGATGTCGTGGAAGCGATCGCCTCGCAAATCATTATTGCCGAAGCAGCTCAAGAGGCAGGAATTACAGTCACACCAGAAGAACTACAGCAAGAAGGAGATGACTTACGGTTCACCAAGAAACTTGTCAAAGCCAAAGAAACCTGGACATGGCTAGAAAAACATCACCTGTCTGTGAAGGAGTTTGAAGAATTAGCCTATAACAACGTTCTTTCGCGGAAGTTAGCAAATTATCTATTTTCCACTCAACTCGAAAAGTACTTTTATGAACACCAACTAGATTATGTCGCCGCCGTTACCTACGAAGTCGTCTTCGAGGATCGGGACTTGGCTTTAGAGCTTTTTTATGCCCTAGAAGAAGGCGAAATCAATTTTCCCGAAATCGCTCGTCTATATATCTCAGAACCAGAACTCCGCCGTGCTTATGGATACCAAGGACTCCGATACCGCAAAGATTTTCGTCCAGAGATTGCAGCGGCCGTATTTGCTGCTGCACCACCACAAGCTCTCAAACCGATTACGACATCCAAGGGAGTGCATTTAATTTGGGTGGAAGAAGTCATTCAACCCCACTTGGATGAACAGTTGGGCCAAAAAATCATTACAGAATCCTTTTCTGATTGGTTAAAGCAACAAACCAACGCTATGAAAATAGTTACTCAGATAGACTCAGATGCAAATGTGCGATCGCAGGAGGAATTGCCAGATATATTATTCACAAAGACTAAATAGGTTATTAAATCCCCAATGTTTTTGTAACTAACTATCTTCCTATTGAGTGTAGATATATTTTGGTTTCAAAAATACTACGGATGCTAGTATTGTTTGCTCAAAAAATTAATAAATCTTCGTCTTTAGTGTTTTATGAATATATTCACAAGATGCTATTTGGGCGCAATTGAAAAATTAAGTTAAATCTCTATAAGTCTTACTGGATAGCAATAATCGTAATTACTGCCTGAATTTTCTATGCAGTTTTTTCTGATTTTAATTAATACCATATATGATAATTTTTAGCGTAAATATATTAGTTAGTTCTTTAATAAAAAATTCCTCGAAAAAGTATTGACTTTTTCGAGGAATAAACTATAGTAAGTATGTAGCCAACAAAAACAAGTTGGTTCCGCGAACAAACTTACAAATTTTAGGACAAACCCAAATGATTATCTCTGATCTAAACTACTTGGAAAATACTTCTGAAGAAGTTCTTGGCGGTTTTTCTTTTGTTGCTACTAAGAACGTTGCGATCGTAATTAAAGTTAACGAAACTATCGTTATCAACAAAAACGTAACATCTAACGTTAAGCTCGTAGGTTCTGTAGCTACCGCTGAAGGTCAAGCTACTGCATCCGGTAACAACACCCTAGCTGAAGTATTCAGTTTCACTGATACCACACCTAAGTCTTCTTCTTCTAACTCATTGGCAATTTCTGCTAGCAGCAAATAATTAAACTCTACTCACAAAGAGTATTAACTCCTGCAAGTAGAGTTAGGCTCGAAAGCCTACTAGATTCATAAATCGCCGAAGGCTCTCTGCTCATTTGAGCCTTCGGCTTTTACCTAAATTACATCGTTTGACCTCAAATAACTGTTTCCGCAATAAATTTTTACAATATTTAATCATCAACTCAGGCTACAGTTCTCTGCTGTTTGCCTACCCTTAATTAAAACTCTGGGTTAATAGTCTTTATTGCAATTAACGAACTTAAAATCAGCATTTCAGTCGATTTTAACCGAATTCAGTTAGAAGTTCCAGAAACTTGAGTTCCTTCCAGATATAGGAACAAAAGACATATTAAATAAAAATAATTGTATACGTTATGAATACAATTCCTGAAGCTCTCCAACTCGCTGTTCAGCATCATCGAGCCAAGCGCTTCACCCAAGCCGAAGAAGTTTATCGTCAAATTATAGAGATAAACCCTAAGCAACTAGAGGCACTATACGGCTTAGGTATGCTGGCGCAGCAGCGGGGACAATATAAAAATGCAGAAGAATTTTTCCAAGCAGCCTTGCAATTGCAGCCAGAAGCAGCGGCTATACAAAACAGCTTGGGGTTTAATCTGCAACAACAAGGTAAACTAGAAGAAGCAGTTAGTTGCTATGAAAAAGCACTAAAAATTTTACCCGACTCCATAGAAGTGCAAAGCAATCTGGGTAATGCTCTCCATATTCAAGGAAAGCTGTCACCAGAAGAAAAAGTCCATTATGCAGACTTAAATCAGCAGTTTGCTTTAGGTAGGCTACAGGCAGGCGATTTCAAGATTGCAGAGTTATATTATCGGCAGGCTATTGCATTGCAGCCAGATTTAGTACAAGCTCATAATAATTTAGGAGAAGTACTTCAAAAACAAGGGCGATTCAATGAAGCCGTCAAGTCTTGCCAAGAAGCAATAAAAATTAAACCAGACTACCCTTACGCATATCACAACTTAGGGTATTTTTTCCAAGAAAAATGGCAATTTGAGGAAGCAATAGAAGCATACAAAAAAGCAATAAAAATTAAACCTGATTTGGCAATTACCCATAACAACTTGGGAAATACTCTTAAGTCACTAAATAGATTTGATGACGCTATAGAATCATATCAACAAGCTATCAAATTTGAACCTAATATTGATTATATCTATTACAACTTAGGAACGGTACTGAGAGATCGGAATAAAATAGAAGCAGCAGTAGAGGCATTTGAACAAGCCGTCAGAGTTACGCCAAACTACTCTCCGGCTAAATTGGGTATTTGTGTTAGCCAACTGCCAATTATCTATTCTAGTGTTGATGAAATTGAATTCAGACGAAATCAGTATCAACAGCACTTACAAAATTTAGCTAAAGGATATGAATTAATTAATCATGAAGAACGAGCAAAAGCTGCTGAGTCTGTAGGAGCATTGCAGCCCTTTTATTTAGCATATCAAGGCTTAAATGATCGAGATTTACAGCGAACTTATGGGGAAATGATTTGCCAAATTATGTCGAGTCGCTATGCCCAAGGACTCCAGCCGCTTGTTTTGCCAAATTTAGATAAAAATCAAAAGGTTCGTGTTGGTATTGTCTCTGGGTTTTTCTATAGTCATTCTAATTGGAAAATCCCTATTAAGGGTTGGGTAGAAAATCTGGATCGAAGTGAGTTTGAATTATTTGGTTATTATACTGGGGTCAAAAAAGATAATTCAACAATCAGCGCTACTAAAGCTTTTGATAAATTTGTTCAAGGTGTTCGCTCAATTGAACAATGGTGTCAGGCAATAACAGAAGATAAATTACATATCCTGATTTTCCCAGAATTTGGGATGGACTCAATGACAGTCAAACTGGGTTGCTTAAAATTAGCGCCAATTCAAATGACATCTTGGGGACACCCTGATACGAGTGGATTACCGACAATTGACTATTACTTGAGCAGTGAGTTAATGGAACCAGGAAATGCTCAAGAACACTATACAGAAAAATTAGTTAAATTACCCAATCTATCTATTCATTACACACCTTTAGTAATTCAACCGGAAGAACTTAAAAAAACAGATATAGGTTTAAAAGAGGATGAAATTTTCTTCTGGTGTTGTCAATCATTATATAAATATTTGCCAAATCATGATGATGTTTTTCCTCGCATAGCCAAAGAGTTAAAAAATTCTAAGTTTGTATTTATTAAACACGAAAGTGAAGATATTACAGAAGTATTTCGCCAGCGCTTAAACCATGCTTTTACAGCATTAGGGTTAGATCATCAAAAGCACTGTTTATTTTTGTCTTCCCTGAATGACAAGAAGTTTGCTGGGACTACAGCTTTAGCGGATGTCTTTTTGGATAGTATTGGTTGGTCTGGATGTAATTCTACTTTAGAATCTATTGCCCATAATATTCCTGTTGTCACCTTACCAGGAGAACTAATGCGGGGACGGCATTCTCTGGCAATTTTGAAGATGATGGGTATAGAAGAGACGATCGCTTCAAATAAAGCAGAATATATCCAAATCGCCATCCGTCTGGGGAAAGATGCTGAATATCGGCAATACATCTCTCAGCAAGTTGCAGACAATAAACATAAATTATATGGCGATTTAAAACCAGTCAGAGCGCTGGAAGATTTGCTTTTGCAACTGGTTAATAAACCAAGACAATTTGATGTCGAAGAAGTTGCTGAACTCTTTCAAATTGCAGTTCAACATCATCGAGCGAATCATCTAGAGTCAGCTGAACAGCTATATCTGCAAGTCATCGAAAAACAACCAGACTATTCAGAAGCATTATTCGGTTTAGGAATGCTGGCACAGCAGAAAGGTAAATTTCCAGAAGCGGAGAAGTTTTTGAGTAGGGCTTCTCAAATTCAGCCTAACTCTGTGAAAACTTGGTTTAGTTTAGGCAATTTACGTCAAGCTCAAGGGCAGTTAGTAGAAGCTGAAGAAGCTTACAAAAAAGCTATTGCTTTGCGACCAGATGCAGGGACAATTTATAACAATTTGGGCTACACCCTGCAACAACAAGGTAAGTGGGAAGAAGCGATCGCATCCTATCGAAAAGCTCTGGAATTTCAGCCCAACTGCATAGAAGCAGATGTCAATTTAGGAAATGCGCTTTTTGTCCAAGGGCAGCTTTCAACAGAGAAACAAGCCTATTATGCTGAATTGAATTATAAGCTAGGCATTGTTCGCAAACAAGCAGCTGATTGGCAAACTGCTGTTATTTACTATCGAGATGCGATCGCACTACAGCCCGATTTAGTTGAAGCTCATTATAACTTGGGGGTGATACTACAAGAACAAGAACAGATGGAAGAAGCGATCGCTTGCTATCAAAAAACTTTGGAGTTGAATTCTCAACATCAAGAGGCCAACATCAATTTAGAACAGATTTACCAAACCCAGCACCGTTAAAAATTCAAAATTTAAAATTCAAAATTAAAGACATTTTTAGATGAGGATTTAAACTCCGACTTAAACTGATGCTACGTGTAGACTTAGGGGTCTTAAACTTTTGAGGTTAAACAGGTTATCTCACCTGAGAGCAATCTGCGATCAATCTAAACTTAAACTTTGAAATTCCAGGAGATAAAATTTATGGCTTCCAAACGAGGGACTAGCGGTAATGACTCACTTGAAGGAACTTCTGTAGCAGATCAAATCTATGGAGGTTTTGGTAACGATACTCTATTGGGGTTAGGAGGAGATGATTTAATTCAAGGCGACGCGGGTACTGATTTCTTAAATGGTGGCGATGGCAGCGATCGTCTCTTTGGGGGAAACGACAATGATACAGTCCTGGGTGGCCTCGGCAATGACTTCCTTGATGGTGGATCAGGTAACGACATCCTAGATGGTGGTGATGGCGATGACATTCTTCAAGGCGGCCAAGGTGACAACACCTTATTAGGCGGAGGCGGCAATGATCGCCTCCTGGGTGTCAGCGGCAATAATCGCATTGAAGGGGGCACTGGCAATGACTTCATCCAAGGAGCTAATGGTAGTAGCTTCACAGGAGGAGGCGTAGATACGCTGTTTGGAGGTGACGGAGATGATAGAATATTTGGGCTAAGTCAAAACGATCTCCTCTTCGGAGACGCTGGTAATGACACCCTTAGTGGCGATAGTGGTGATGATAGCCTTGAAGGGGGCAATGGCGACGACAGCCTCGATGGTGGTATCGGAAATGATTTTCTCTTCGGCGATCTTGGACTAGATACTTTAAAGGGCAACAGTGGTAATGACATCATCGAGGGGGGTGGCAATGATGATGTTCTCTTGGGAAGTGCTGGTAGTGATATCCTCGTTGGTGTGGGTCGGGGTAGCGAAGACATTTTCGGAGGAATTGCCCCAGGCTTCCAAGAAACCGATCTCTTAACCGGGGGAACTGATGGAGACCTATTTGTACTCGGAGGTAATGGGCAATTCTACTACCTCGGCGGTTCTACTGTAGGTCAAGGTTTAACCCTCTTTGATGCCGCTGTGATTGGCTTCGATAATAACGGGGTGCTGGAACGTGACTTCGATCCGACGGATCGCATCCAGTTGCAAAACGGGGTTGACTATGAACTTTTCGAGGCAGATGTTTTTGGTAATGGTGCAATTAATGCCGTAATTGCCGCTAATCTTGGTCTTGATCTAGGTCTAGACATCGTAGGAGTTGTAGTTGGAGCAACAGCAGCAGAAGTCGCGCTTACCATACAGATTGTTTAAGGGGTTGTTTTGAAATATTCTTCATCTGAGCAGTTACCTCAAGCAGCAGATCCTTCTATATATTTGCAAACTTGATTCGTAATTAGTCCAATTGATCCCCCTATACAAGCAATGTATGAAGTAGTAATTCCGCCAGAATTACAATAGACATCTCCAAAATAGAATGTGTAGCATTGCTACGTCTCTACAAAGGTTCTAGATAAGGCGATAAGACGTGTTTAATTTACCGAGATAAGTATGCAAATAACTGATTTGACCTATTTAGAGAACGTTCCAGAAAACGAGTTGATTTTAGGTTCTGCTGGAATGAGCGTGACATCCGAGGCATTGGCTTCCGGTTCAGAGAGCTCCGCCTTTGCTAGTGCAAATACTACTGCTACAACTGGGTTAGACGGTTATTCTACAGCAAATGGTACAGGATTAGCTGAGGCATTTGGCGATGATGCTACAACTAACCTAACAATAGCAGGTGATGGTGATATAGTGATTGGAAAAACTAAAGTTAAATCTTCTAAAAAGAGTGCTGTTGTCAGTGGTTTTGCGATCGCCATTGATTTACCCTCCAACCTGACTGTTTCCAGCTTGTTGAAAGGTTTATTTTGAGAGTTTTCTAAACCCTGATTTTTCAGTTAGCTCTTCTGTCACTTTACGAAAATTTAACGATTTTTTCGGCATTTTAGCCCACTAAAAATCAAAGTTTTATCACAGTTTGACAGAAGAGCTTATTTAAAGCTCTTGCTAATTCAACATCATCCGGTTCAAGTCAACTTTTAAAACCGAGATTGAGATACAACAAGGATCAACAGAGGTTTTTATGTCACAAGAAACTGTATTTTTAGAATCTACTGCTCTCAATCCTAATCCCGATCCTAATTTCGCTAAATCTCAAGGATCTGCTATTTTCTATAACTATAGTCAAAGTGCTTTAGGAATTTTGACTGATACCCAGACAAACACATTAGTTAAAGGTGGCGTAGCTTTAGCTATTTCTGAAGCTGGAGCAGTTTTTTTGAACGAGGAACCAAGTTTCTCAACACTCTTTTATGACAATACTGGCGTTGGATTAGATGGTTCTTTTGTCGGAAGTGCTAACAGCCAAACAAAGGTGGTTGCTAATTTTGCAGTTAGCGCTAATCAAACCTTCTCTTTCGATTTTTCCGTAGATTTATCACTGTCAGCTAAAGAAATTGAAAATCCTCGTACTGAATATAATCAAGCTAAATCAAAAACTACTTTCTTAGTATTAGATACGACAAATCCCAATAAACCCAAGGTCTTAGATTATTTTGGCATCCGAGGTAACTTAATTTCCTCTAAGCAAATCGGCAGTTTGAACTTGGGTGGTAGTCGCAATGTCACTCTTCTTAATAGTGAGCAAACTGCTGATATTAATGGTAATAATGGACAAGACTCCCTGACAGGAAACGCTGTTGGTAGTTATCAAAAGAAGTTTAAGCGCAATACCAACATAACAATAGTAGAAGTTAATGCCAGTGCTGTTACCTTTTTGGGAGATACTTTAATCGACAACTTGGGTCAAGATGTTATTTATGGCACGATTAAGAATGATAAGCTGACAGGAAGCAAATATGTAGACCAAATTTATGGTAGCTTAGGTAACGATACGCTCGAGGGACGGAAAGGTAATGATATCCTCGAAGGCGGTCAAGGTAATGATTCGCTATATGGGGACGAGGGAAATGATAAACTTCATGGCGGTTGGGACAATGATGTTTTGATTGGTGGTCGTGGTAGTGATGTCTTAGTTGGCGGCGACGGCTATGACAAATTTGTTTTCGACTATGGTGATAGCTTGTTAAAAGGTGAGTTTGATGTCATTCAAGATTTCGAGGTTGGTATTGATAAAATTGTATTTGAGGACTGGGGTAAAGTTAATACTGAGGAATGGTTAAATCAGATGTTTTCTCAAGGTAAGATAACCGATACCAATGATGGAGTTATCTTCAATTTTAATACTGGAATAACTCAAGGAACATTACTGGTTTCAGGTGTGACTTCCAACCTAATTACCTCTGAATCAATAGTGTTTAGTTAAGACTTATTGCAGAGCAAATATCTTAAAGTAGAGAGATATTTTCCCGCAATGGTTTCAGCATTAGAACATCAACGTTATTTTATCAGCCAAATCGTTCAGTAAGTGTTTTATAAATCAGGTGCATTTACCTTCTATAGCAATCTTGTATAAGTTGTAAATACTGGATTTTTATTGAAGAAGAATTCAGCTATTCTGAATTCAGGAGTCAGAATCACTCTCGTGGGGGATTCATACCCGCCACTCATTGTAGACCGCTAAATCGTTCGCGCAGCGTCTCGTAGAGAAGATTTAGCGGGGGTCTTAAACCCACTGATTCATCCGCTTTTTCATTCAGAATTCAATTCTGAATTCTGGCGACTGACGCATGTATTCTGTTTGATAAAGGAAATAAGAATAACAGAATTTAGATACTATTTAGGATTGCTGTAACAGAATTTAAAATTTAAATTAACCGACTCTAATCTAAGATTAACTTAATATAGCCATGAATAATAAAAGTAGTTCAGAATGCAACATTAAACATCTCATTGAAATGGCGATTCAAAAGTATCAGTCAGGTCAATGGAACAGGGCAAACGCATCTAAATATTGACGAGCCAGGATTTGAGTGTAATTCAGCGAAACCCTAATCAGATATGACTTTCAGGAACTAAAGATGACCTTGGACAATAATGATAATCATTATGAGGGGGAGTTAGAGGCAGCCGACGGCTGCCTGTGAAAGAACATGGTATTCTAACAGTTGCTGTCGAAAAGAATTATGCTCTCCCATCTCCTTAGATGAAGCTCAAACCGAAAATCACGATTGCTGACCACTTTTTGGGAATACAAGATCCACGCATAGATCGGACTAAACGACACAATTTAATTGATATTATAACTATTGCCGTATGTGCTGTAATTTGTGGAGCAGATGGTTGGGTAGCAATAGAAACTTATGGTTGTGCGAAGTATGAGTGGTTAAAAACATTTTTAGAACTACCGAATGGCATTCCGTCACATGATATAGGAATCCTATTTGAGTTTTGAATAATCTCCGTACATCTGAAGAGTGGCAAAGTCAAAAGTAGTGTGTCGAATAAACCACTCAAACATCCACTTCAAATGCGAGTATGTTGGTATCAACGCACAAAAACGTCTCACCCATGTTTTGGCTTGTAACCAAATATCTTCGATCGGATTTTGTGATGGACAATTAGGAGCAAAACGAATGCAGTGTATTTTCCATTGTTCGGGTGCCAAGCCTTGATTAACCTCTGCCAAGAAATCTCGAATTTCTTTGGAGCGGTGATAAGTAGCACCATCCCAGAAAATCAGCAATCCCTGGTCAGGAGACTCATTTAGCAGATATTGGAGATAATCAATAGTATTTTGTGAGTTGCCCTTGTCGTAAGCTTTCAGCAGTAATTGTCCTTCGAGATAGTCCACAGCCCCGTAATATGTCTGTTTCTCTCGTTCATTTACACGCTCGTACTGTGATTTCTTGGTCAGTTTTCCCCCACACATAGCCAATGGCATCTCCCCACATTAAATGACACTCATCAATGAGGAATACTCTTAACTTTCCTGTCTCGATTTCAACGCGGTGGTTTGCCAATAATGTTTCAATCTCTTTTTTTTTTCTGCAACAGCATCTGGATTGGCTTTAGGATTCAATTTTGTGGTTTTCTTCCAACTGATTCCTGCTTCGGAGAACAGGTCGTAGTAACTTTGTTTTGACTCATAAACCACGTCATACTCAAAAGCTAATTTATATTCCAGTTCCCCAAGCTCCCAGGTATCTTTGGTTTGTAGCCAACTCAAAACTTCTTCTCGTTGTGCGCTCAATCATATAGCTTTTCCTCCCCTTATAGTTCAGCCGCAGTCCGTCAACTCCTTCTTCTTCATAAGCTTGCTTCCAAGCTGTTATTGACCCTCTTGATACGTCTAAAATTGTTTGGATTTCATCATATAAGTAACCTTGATAAACCAGCTTTACTGCCAACGCTTTCCTTACCTCACGCGCATCTGGACGCAGAGCCATAAAATCTTGTAGTTTAGCGATCGCATCCTCTAGGGCGCTCCGTGCAATTGCTTCCACTAACATTCCTTCTCTTGACTGTTCCTGCGATACTTCTACTGTCAGTGTGGCAGTTTGTACATGCTGACTCATCATTGTTCCCTCTTAGACTTCTACGCCTCTCCGTATTCTCTCTTAGTCTTGTTCAGAAATCAAATAGGAGTCCTATAGAAGTTTTTATCTTGTGTTCTCGTAAAACTGGAGTGAGCGATGTCTGCGACAAACCCAACTCTTGGAGACGCTCTACGCGTTCGGGTAACGCACCCATTTATGAGAACGCTATTTGTCCTATGCTGAAGCGGAAAGTAAAAACAACAGTTATGAAATTTGCACAAAATCTCACCCACCGCCAAAGCTTATGGAAGGAGAAGTCGGAAAAATTGTAAGCTGAAATACCTAAAACTTTGTTAATGGAAGAATAAAGCCATCGTTCATCTGGAAGAAGAAAATGCTTAAAAACGTGTCATAGTTTTACCTCAAACTCTGGAATAAAATGAGGAGCAATTGTTTTTTGCAGGTCAATCATGACTAACACCGTTTCTATCTGGGCTACATCTACATCATGCCCAAAAACTGTTTGTCTACCTGAGTAAGTGCCGTGTAGCATGAAGTATGAAAGGTATCGCCTGCCTTGTTCGTTTCCTTTCTCGTGGATGGCATCGCTAATTAAATCGACTGCAAGCATATCTAGTATCGTTTTGTACTGCCAGTTTCTTAGAGATTCAACACCTAGCCATTGGGCAACTGTTGAGGATAAGAAGTAGCCATAACCTTGATAAAATC
>NZ_WBKM01000109.1 GCF_015714725.1 Nostoc sp. WHI | reverse complement strand
ATCCAAATAGAGTTTTTTTACATTTATTTTAAAGGATTCAAGTTCTGCCAATAAATAAGTAATTATTGCTACACTGATATCTAGTTGGCGAACACCTCTAACTGCGAGGGTTACACGCTTATTTTTGTTAATAACATATAAAGTTGCATAGGCGTAAAAAGAATGAGTACCAGATTTGGCTTGACTTCGATATATGTAGGGTAATTCTAGTAAAGTTGGCTTACCATAATAGCAAATTAAATTTAAATCAATCGCTATTTTTAAACAATTTTTTTTCAATCCTAAAGGAATTCGACTTTTCAATGCTTGATTAATTTGTATCTCTAATTCCTCAAAATTGTTAATTTTATTAAGATGATATCTAATATCATTAGCTGTAGGGACATTCTTTAATGATTTGGCTGTATTTTCGATACTATCTCCATTGCTAGCTGCCTTTATAAGAATCTCGAATAAAGTCTTTTGATCACATAGTCCTTGAGAATCAAAAAGAAAAATTTTCTACTAAGCATTCAATAACCTCTTCAAGGGTTTCTGAGGCGGTTATTGCCAGTCCTTCTAATGAAACAGTCAATTTTTTCAGCCAATATGCTACACAATACTTTCATCATTTCATTTTTTGAAATTTTTCAGATTAGTATAAGCATTAATTATAATGTAAGTAGCTTATCTTACTTTAATATACGTAGTCGCGACTAGCGATCGCTCTTTGGGAAAAACTTTTTGGTTTACTGATGTAGCGGTTCGTTTAGTCGTGAAATTTATCGTCAACGCAACATTGTTGAACCATGTTCCATACCCAATCTTGACCGATATGTACTAAAATCAAGGACTTGAGTCACAAAGAGAGCAATCATGGCATCCATCCGCGAGTTGCACCAACAACTGGTTAAAAAAGAACGTTCTGCCGTTGAAATTACCCAAGACGCTTTAGAGCGCATTCAAGCATTAGAGCCGAAATTGCACAGCTTTTTATGTGTGACGGCAGAACGAGCATTAGAGCAGGCGGGTGCTGTGGATGCCAAAATTGCTGCGGGAGAAGAAATTGGGCTGCTAGCAGGGATTCCTATCGGGATTAAGGACAATTTGTGTACCAAGGGAGTTCCTACCACCTGCGCCTCCCGAATTTTGGAAAATTTCGTGCCACCTTATGAATCAACGGCGACGCAAAAACTGGCGGATGCTGGGGCGGTAATGGTAGGTAAAACCAACTTAGATGAGTTTGCGATGGGTAGTTCTACAGAAAACTCAGCCTTCCAAGTTACGGCTAATCCTTGGGATTTGTCACGAGTTCCGGGTGGTTCTTCGGGGGGTTCCGCAGCAGCAGTGGCGGCTCAAGAATGTGTGGTTGCTCTCGGTTCCGATACTGGTGGTTCGATTCGCCAACCTGCATCTTTTTGCGGTGTGGTGGGGATGAAACCGACTTATGGTTTAGTTTCCCGTTATGGTTTGGTAGCTTACGCTTCGTCTTTAGATCAAATTGGCCCATTTGCAAACACAGTAGAAGATGCTGCAATATTATTAAGTGCGATCGCAGGTCACGATCCCAAAGACTCTACCAGTCTCAAAGTTGCCATTCCTAACTATGCCGCCAGCTTAAAACCTAACTTCAAACCCAGAGGTCAGTTAAGAATTGGTATCATTAAAGAAACTTTTGGTGAAGGTTTGGACTCTGTTGTGGAACAAGCTGTCACCAAAGCAGTAGATTTACTACAAAGTTTGGGAGCGGAGATTCATATAGTTTCCTGCCCTCGCTTTCGCTATGGTTTACCCACCTACTACATCATCGCCCCATCAGAAGCGTCAGCAAACCTGGCTCGTTACGATGGTGTTAAATATGGATACCGCGCTCCTGATGCAGATAATCTGCTGTCGATGTACACTCGTACCCGTGCTGCTGGTTTTGGTACAGAAGTCAAACGCCGGATTATGATCGGCACTTATGCTCTTTCGGCTGGTTATTACGACGCTTACTACTTGAAAGCCCAAAAAGTCCGCACCCTGATTAAGCAAGACTTTGAAAAGGCTTTTGGTGCCGTTGATGTGTTGGTCTGTCCTACATCTCCCACTACAGCATTCAAGGCGGGAGAAAAAACTACTGACCCCTTAAGTATGTATTTAACTGACTTGATGACTATTCCCGTAAATCTTGCTGGTTTACCTAGTTTAAGTTTGCCATGTGGTTTTGATGATCAGGGTTTACCAATAGGATTACAGTTAATTGCCAATGTGCTGCGAGAAGACCAACTGTTTCAGGTAGCTTATGCTTATGAGCAATCTACTAGTTGGCATCTGCGTAAACCGCAAATATCTTGAAAATTGTCATTGGACACTAGTTATTTCCCCTCTTCTTCCTACCCTTGTACTTTTTTAGTCATTTGTCAGCCTAATTACTGACTATTGACTGTTGAGTGTTGTCTTCTGGAGTCGGGGATTCAGACGTAATTTGTGGTGGATTAAGTGTATAAAAAAGACCAGCAGATGCAGCTACTAATAATAGAATGTAGGTAACAACAAGAGGTATGTATGTATTTGGTTTGTTGTTTGAATTCTTGTGATTATTATTGGAGTCTTGGCGGACGGCATTAGTTATAAAGGCGTATGATAAAGCATTTCCATCCAGTCCTAAGGCATCTCCATAGCGACGGATGAATCCTTGAACAAAGATAGGCTCAGGCAATTCTTCAAATCGCTCTTCTTCTAAAGCTTGCAAAACACCTGATCGAATCAGTGTTTGAGCGGCTATTTCTTCTATGCGGATAGATTTTTCTTGTCTTACTTGTCGTAAGTGTGTGGTTATTTCTTTTAGCTGCTCTACTTGAGCTTCATTTAAGAGCGTCACAGTCTTCTCCCATTATGGACTAATGTCTACTATTCATATATTGAATTGAGAAGACTTAAATGTGCATACGTAAATTTACTGAATAATGAATTTTAGGAAAAGTTTTTTGATAACGGTTCAATCCTATAATTAAAAATGCTAAAGCTGCTAGCATTAAGTATTTTTATTGTTACAATAAATACTTTAAGAGTAAAATTTTAAGACATGGAAATTAACACGTTGCAATTTTTAATACATAGAGCAAGTTAAACGGGAAATTTACGCGATTCTTGCTGAAAAGTAAGTAGAGATGCAAAATGGAAGCATCTCTACTTAAAGTTCTAAGTTTTGCGCTCAAAAATTAGAAGCGATCGCACTCAAATCTGGTTCAATGAGTGAAGAAAGCAATGTCCACAACTGCAAATCAGTAAAATCTGGAATTGCCATAAATGCGCCGACTTCCTGCAAAACTTGAGGATCGTGGGTGGATGCTATACCAATGGTGCGGATATCTGCGCCTACCGCAGCCCGGATACCAGAGGGAGAATCTTCTAAAGCGATCGCTTCCTCTGCTTCAATCTCTAATTTCTTTAGGGCAGCTTGGTAGGGTGCAGGGTCAGGTTTACCTGCTATACAATCATCTGCTAAAACAATTGTATGGAAAGCTTCTTTTATTCCCAAAACCTCTAGCATAAATTCTGCATTTAATTTAGGTGCATTAGTTACTAATGCACGTTTTAGCTGATGTATCTCTGTCCATGCTAATAGTTCAGAAAATCCACTCAGTGGTTTGAGATTCAAGGCTAGTTTGCGGAAAAGCGCCTCTTTTTCATCTGCAAATTTTTGCCCTTCTGCTACTGATAATTGTGGCAGAATGTCTTTAACAATTTCAGGATTTAGCCGCCCACTAATTCGGGATTTATAAAATGTTTCGTCAATTTCTATGCTGTAATTTAACAGCATTTCTTGCCAAGCTCGGTAGTGTATGGGGTCAGTGTTGACAATAGTGCCATCTAGATCAAAGAGAATTGCAGCCAGCATGATTTTTGGGTAAAATGTAAACAATTGTTAACTTAATTTAAATAGTTTACATTGTTTTTTTGCGCTGTATAAGGGCAAAAAGCTATAAATTAATCTGCTAAATCCTAAAATCTATACTGTATAAGGCATATAAGGGCAGACAGGTAGAACCTCTTAACAAACTGCCGTATAATTGATAACCTTCTATGTAAGCAAATGCTAGCCAATCCAAACTTTTTTCGCGTTGATGATTTACTAGTGCAGATTTACAACTCTGAAGTCGAAATGGCCCAAGACGTTGCAGAAATCGCGCAAAAGAATTTACAGCAAGTCCTCAAACAACAGGATACAGCTGCTGTATTGTTAGCAACAGGTAACTCCCAACTCAAATTTCTTGATGCTTTGATTGCATTGGGTGGTGTAGATTGGTCAAGGATTACCCTGTTCCATCTAGACGAGTATTTGGGAATTACTGCTGACCATTCTGCGAGTTTCCGGCGGTATATGCGAGAACGTGTAGAGAAGCGGGTTGCTCCTAAAGAATTTTACTATATAGAAGGTGATACATTACAACCACTGGCAGAATGCGATCGCTACACCAAACTATTACAAGCACAACCAATTGACTTGTGCTGTCTTGGTGTTGGCGAAAATGGACATTTGGCTTTTAACGATCCAGCAGTAGCAAATTTTCAAGATCCTTACAGTGTGAAACTAGTGAAACTGGATACAGTCAACCGTCAGCAACAAGTAAGCACAGGTCACTTTCCGAATTTAGAAACTGTCCCACAATATGCTTTTACTGTCACCATCCCGACGATTTGTTTAGCCAAAAAAATTCTCTGTCTTGCTTCAGAAAAACGCAAAGCCAATGTGGTGAAGGAGATGTTGCAAGGATCTATAAGCACAGACTGTCCGGCTTCTATTCTTCGTCAACAACCCCAAGCGACGTTATTTTTGGATGTAAATTCTGCTAGCCTGCTTTAGCATTGTTAACAGCGTTATTAAAATCTTCTGTAGTCCAAGAATCACGATCAAAAACACACCAAACCTAAGCATATTCTTCTTGCTTATTCAGTTCCTTTGCGCTTTGAACTAATCTGCTCGGATTCTCTCCTAAACTCTACACGTCTATTTTAATGACATTCCGAGAAACACGAAAACATGAGATGATTCAAATTTCCGATATATGGAATTGCCCCATATCTACCTTGAATATAATCGCAGGATGCTAGAAGTAAGAAAAGGTTCAGGTGCAGGGATTGCTTCAGATAAATCAGCAAATTCAATTAAGCGATCGCTCAGTTGTGTGTATTTTTCTAAATCGATGTCTGCTAAGGTAAACGCAAAGGAAAGTGCAGAGGAGCGCCGAGAAACCCCTCTGCATACCTACCCTGGGGGAAAGCGTTCGCGTAGCGTCTCGTAGAGAAGCGCCCATGCGTTTAAAAAATAATTTATGCAAATTGTTCGATCATTCATCGCTAATCAGCAGAACAATTTTACCCGCCACAGACCCGCTTTCAATCAATTGGTGGGCTTTAGCTGCTTCTTTCAAAGGAAACTTGTGACTAACATGGATTTTTAACTTACCTTGATCAATCAAGGTGGTACATTGTTCGAGAATTTCTGCATGATGCTGGAGACTTTCCTCCAATCCTAGTAACGCTGGTGTCAGCATTAATTCTAAGCTAATGCGGAGATTTCGTTGTCTAGCAGTTTTCCAAACAGTATTAGCATCTGGTTCGAGAATCGTCACAATATCACCATACACTCGCACTGCGGGAAAAGTTTTGTGAAAGGTTTCGCCGCCTACAGTATCAAAAGCCAAGTCTACGCCTTCGCCGCTAGTCCAATCTAATACCGCTTGCACAAAGTCTGTTTGTTTGTAAAAAATTACATGGTCTGCACCGAGTTCTTTGACGAAATTAGCTTTTTCCTCAGAACTGACTGTGGTGGAAACAGTAGCACCTTTGAGCTTTGCCAATTGAATTGCTACATGACCGACACCACCAGCACCCGCATGAATCAAAACCCGTTCCCCAGGTTCCAATCGTCCCCGTTCATATAAAGCTTCCCAAGCGGTGATTAATGCTAAAGGGGCTGCTGCTGCTTCGGCAAAGGAGATAGACGCAGGTTTATGTGCCACAAACTGCTCATCCACAACGGTATATTCAGCATAATTACCTTGGTGTGCGCCTAAGCCGCCATAGCAAAAATATACTTCATCACCTGAGCGAAAATGCTGAACACCAGCACCTACCGCTTCCACGATACCTGCACCATCGCATCCTAAAATTGTCGGCAGGCGATCGGGGTAGAAAGTTCCTCGGCTACGAAGTTTAGTGTCAATGGGGTTAATACCAGCCGCCACCAAACGCACTAAAAGTTCAGTATTACCTACAGGAACAGCAGGGTTTGGTACTTCCTGTACTTGCAGAACTTCGGGACTGCCAGATGCTGTCATTAGGACTGCTTTCACAACTCTTTCCTCCTGGCTTTAGATGCACGTTCATTTGCAACTTTAGCGCAAGAGGGAGATACAGAGATATGTTTTAGAGAGAACTGCGTAGGCGTAGCCTGTCGTAGACATCGCGCTTTACATTAACAAACTATGATAAGGGGCGATTACTTTTGGTAATGTTATTTGTATCCGCAAGATTAATAATTTAAGGAATTCTGCGTACCCACTCGTCGGTGAACTGACGCAATGTAATAAATACTGTTTATATTTAAGTATTATATGTGACTTTGTTAACGTGTCTAGAACGTTCACCAAAGAAGTCTAAGTAAAATTGTTTAAGAGTAAGAGGAATTTATGACTAAACTCTCCATAGAGCAAATGCTTTACTTGCTTTACACGGTTGCCTACTCAGATGAGGGTACGGTCACTCAAGGTACTGTCAAAGAGCATTTGTCTAAAGAACTCAAAAAAAATGCTGATGATATATACAACACTCTATACCAGGAAAATTTACTAGAATCTCCCAAGAGAAGGCGGATTTCAGTCACAGAAGAGGGCAGGAAAGCGCTTGTAGCAAATCTACAAATTACAGACTACAAATTCGACTCTTCAAAAGGGCAAAAAGTTCTAAACACTCTTCTGCATTGCCTTAAACTAACATCGTTGAAAGACTATGTTTCTTCTGTGCTTATAGAAGACATGGACTTTGATACATTCGTAGAAAAGTTTAAAGAACTATATTTTGCAGAAAGAAAGCAACAAGAATTGCGTGGCGTTGTTGTTATTCGCAGTCGAGATATTTGTCAAAAGTTTAGTGAAAAGAATCCTATTTCTCAATCAAATTTAGATAATTATTTCAATAAACTAAAATCAACTGGCAAAATCTTTGCTGTTATTGAGCAAAATGAAGAATTGATTCAATGGGTAGAATAATATATGCCAGAAGATGCAGGAAAAAAAAGGTTTATCAAAGATTTTCTTCAACAAGTAAAGTCCGGTGCTGGTTTTATTGATGATATTAGGATTGAAAGGATTGTCAGACCTCCAGGTTCAGATGGTGAAGGGTCTACTGCTAAAAGTCTCTCTGGCAGACAGATATCTAACATAACTCAGTTGCTTGAGGATGATCTGAGCCATACATTTGATAATGGTTACTTTACATTTAGATTTGTTGCTGCCGTAGTTGGTAGTGGA
This sequence comes from Nostoc sp. WHI, assembly GCF_015714725.1. Lineage (GTDB taxonomy): Bacteria > Cyanobacteriota > Cyanobacteriia > Cyanobacteriales > Nostocaceae > Nostoc. Next base: position 61,992 of record NZ_WBKM01000109.1, on the reverse strand, counting down.
AAAACTTCTTTACTTACTTATTTGCACGAGTTAACAAAAACCCAGCCTACTTATGAGAATCACTCTGTAGTCATTCAATTCCAACTTTCTGATATACAGATGGGAGGTAGCAGTCAAAGCTTTATAGACAAACTTTACTGCCACATTCTAGCTGATACATTCTGGCAGTTACTACACAATGTAAATTTGTCTCCCTCAGTTACAAATATAGCTGAAGGAATTCTAAGCGATTATTTAGATAAATCTGAAGTTGCTCAACTTAAAGCAACGAATAAATTGATGCCATTTCGTAATAAATTTAAACAATATATCAATAATGGTGTGTATGGTTTTGAAGAGTTTTTCTTCGATGTAGTGTCCTCAATATCAGCTATTGATCCAAGGTTTAGTTTTGTTTATCTTACAGATGAGTTAGATGTTTTAGAAAAATTTTATAATGAGATTAAAGAAACCAGATTACTTTTTAAGCAATTGATTAAAAGAGCGTTTCAACAATTTAAATCAAAGATTCGCCTATTAATATATTTGGTTGGAACATCAGGTAGTGTAGGAAGTTTCATTGCCGAAGATTCTGTAATTGAGAGTCTGGTAGGAGATTTAGTTATCAATTTAAATAAAGGTTATAGCAATGAATTCGATCTGATTAAAGCAAAAATTGCAGAACGTATTAAAGGAGCTTACGAAGGATATAAAGATTTTAATCAAGCATGGCAAGAAATCCAAGATATAAGATTAAACCCTGCTAATACATTGAGGGAATTCTGCCAAGAATATGGTTCTGCATTGCTTGAAATACATGAAAAATATTTTAAGGAAGCACCTGAACAGCTATTTGAAGGCAATGCCCGCGAGTTAGTGGAAGCGCAGTGTAGAACAAAGTGGGCAAGTTATTTGAGTAAATCTGCATATACATTATCGGCAGTTTCAACTACAACTGTGCTATCAGGTCATGCATTTGACTGCTACGTGGAATTGTTGCATAACGGTACAAGTGTAGCTAGAGCTTTTGGTGAAGCAAAAAACTATGAGCTTTTGAGCGGACACTTGCAGACGTTTGAAAAATGGTTAAGTGATGTTAATTTCAAGCCAGACACAAACCCACCTGAGCTAGCTTTTATGATTGCTCCTTCATGCCCATCTTTGTTACACCGAAAGTTAGAGCTTAAAAATATTCAATTTATTGAATCTGAAAAAGTATCTCCAAAACAGACATCAGCACCAACGCCAGACTCAACATCATCAACATCATCATCATCAACATCATCAACATCATCACCTACTGCTATTAATATCAATAAGGCTGACAAAGATAAACTTATTGTTGCTTTCAAGGGTACAGGTGTAAAACAAACAACTATCGATAAGCTAATAAACCTTAGACAACGTAAAAGCTATGTTAATTTAAAAAGTCTGGCATCTGATCTAAAATTTACTGATGCAGTTAGAAAAAAACTTCAGGAAAAATTGGATAAAGCTGAGATTCGCTTTTGAATGGAGCAATAATTCTTTAAAAGGGGTGGAAAGATGCGATCGCACTCTCATATCTGATCTCACAGCATAATGTATAAAGACAAGTTCGTGAAAAGGAAAAAACCGTGAAATACTATGTTTCACGGTTTTCGGTGTTGTATGAGGAGCTTAACTAAATATCATCATAAAGTAACTGCCCAATAACAAAGTACACGTAACAATTTTGGTAACAGACTTTTTTTAGCGATCGCACTCTCAGATATAAATCCAGTGAGTCAAAAATTCCCAATCGCTTCTAACTTTAATCCTTTAGCTAACTTTCAAGCAAAGCACCACCACAACTGGAACCACACCCAGCAGTACAACCATAGCAATAAGCAGCAGTTTGTATCTCACTGATCAAGTCTAAACTGCCAGCTTCTAGCAATTTAGCAACTGTCAGGCTTTCACCATTGCGATTTTTCGCAGGTAGATTCATCATCTGGTTAAAGTCACAATCGTATACATTGCCCAGATAGTCAATTGAAAGTTCATCACGACACATTAAATGTTCAACTGTGCTGGGATTAAAATGCGATTCTAAAAACTGCAAATAGCTGGTGTATAGTTTTCTCCGTTCTAAATACATTTTTGTTCTACCAACTGGTAGGTTGGTAATGGTGAAGAGGTTGTTAAATACAATATTAAAATGTTCTTGTAAGAACATTTTGTAATCTCGTTCTAGGTTAGTCTGTTCGGGAGCTAAAGAAAATTTTTCACCTGTGGGCAACTGGGGGTTAAATACCAAATCCAAAATTAAATTTGGCTCTTTCCCATAGCCAAGTTGGTTAAGCAATTGCAAAGCTTTAACTGAACTATCAAAAATACCAGCACCGCGCATTTTATCAACATTATCTGCTAGGTAGCAGGGTAGAGAAGCCACGATTCTTATTTGGTGTTTAGCAAAGTATTCTGGTAAATCACCAAATCCATCTTCAAAATAAATGGTCAAATTAGACCGGACAATCACTTGTTTACCAGTTATTCTTGCTGCTTCTACCAGTGGCTTAAATCCATAATTCATTTCTGGTGCGCCACCAGTCAAATCCACAATTTGAATTTCGGGAAATTTGTGGATTAGCGAAATTAATTGTTCGCAAATTTCAGGCGAAAGCTCTTCTGTACGTTTTGGACTAGCTTCGACATGACAGTGTGTGCAGGCAAGGTTACAACGCTTACCTAAATTAATTTGTAAAACAGTAATTCCCTTTTTTGTTAAAGAAAAATTAAGCTTGTGGTGGAATTTTGTGATAGATGTATCTAGTATACTTTTTGATTGAATTTGCATTATTTATTAATCCTTAAAGATGGCACAAATTTATTATTTTTTTTAACCTGGCAATAATCTTTCGTAGAGACGGCGATTTATCGCGTCTTTCCGATCTAAAATTTTCATCAAAAAACCTTAATCGAACCGTATTGGGCTTTTTCAGCCTCCGCACCATTGGAATATGCTAAAAAAGTGTAGCGATAAATAGATTAATTAACAACATTTTGGGGTTTATAGAGAAGAAGTCAGAATTCAGAATGCAATTAGTTAAATGTTCAAATTGTGCATTCATTCCCCAGTCGCACAGAATTGTTCTGAATTCTGACACCTGAATTCTTTCTTAATAAATTAACAGCAACCACCACCAGTATAGTGCCAGGTTGAATTGGTAATAATTATTTCTGCTAGCTTTATCGTCGCAAGTTTACTAGCGGTTTTATCACATACTGCTGCGGGAATACCTCGCTGAAGTAGATGGCCTGCTGAGTCGTCGAAGAAGGGTTCCAATCCAGCATAAATTGCTGTTTTCCCAGTGAAAATGCAAGCACCATCTTCTGGAATAGCAACTTTAAAGGAAACAGAATCTAGACTTTCTAAAAGTAGGTTTTCTTCTAAATTATAAGTCTGGGAATCTAGTAGACGGTAAGGACGACGGGCGCGAATTTCAACTTGACCAAAACCAGCATTTGTAATTCGTTCGGTGTACTCTTGATATGTGAGTGCGCCTGATAAACACATCGCTCTCAGTCGTTCATCTTGTTGGAGATGTGCTGGAATTTGACTAGTAGCAATTGGATCGCTCATCTGCAAGCGTCCACCTGGTTTTAATACTCGATAGGCTTCTTTTAAAGCACGAGTTAAATCTTCTGGTTCAAAGATGTTGAAAAGGCAATTCTGTGCCACGATATCGACGCTAGCATCAGCAACAGGTAAGTTAAAAGCATCCCCTGCGCGGATTTCTACAAAACTGATGTCGAACCAGGGGTTTTCTTGAGTAGCAATTTCCAGGTTACGTGCGGCGGCTTCCCGCATGGCCTCAACCGGTTCAACGGCGATTACAGCACCCGCATGGCGGGAAAAATAAGCGAATTGCAACGCTTCTAAACCGCCACCAACGCCGACGTACAGCACAGTCGGTTGGTTTCCTAGTTCGGTGGGGTGAACAGTGGTGCCACAACCATAGTTCATTTCCTGCATTAGCAAAGGAATTTTCAATCCTGGTAGTTGCAGGGGTGTACTTTGCACACAACAAAGTCCAACTTGCGGGGTTTGGGCAACTTCGCGGTAAAATTGCGCTGCTGTTTCTAAATAGGTCATGCCATTTGAGATTTTGGATTTTGGATGATCACAGCTTTATGCATCCTAGTATAATTTACCTTGAGTTTGATGAGTTTTTGCCAATCTGGGCAAAAACCCCAAATCCTAGTGAAACAAGGGAGTTTGGGGCATCTGCGTTAATCTAGATTCCATCACGCAATGTGTAGCCAATACCGCTCACAGTTTGAATGAGGCACTTTTCGTTATTGGCTTCAAGTTTCAGACGCAGGTAATGAATGTAGGTTTCGATAATGTTGGCGTCGCCCATGAAGTCGTAACCCGATACTTCCTCTAAAATGCGATCGCATGTAATTACCTGTCGTGGATGGGCTAATAAATATTCTAGTAAATCAAATTCCTTAGTCGTTAACTCAATTAAGCGCTGATTTCGGTACACTTGGCGCGTGCGACGATTTAAACTTAGGTCTTCAAATTCTAAAACATCTGCCGTGTCTGCTTGATGGCTTTTTCGCAGGTGGGTGCGGACTCTGGCTAATAATTGATCAACGCTGAAGGGTTTAACAAGGTAATCATCAGCACCAGCGTCTAAGCCTGCAATGCGATCGCTTACTTCATCTTTGACGGTTAATAAGATTATCGGCACTTTATCATCAGCACTTCGCAGGCGGCGGCAAATTTCCAACCCCGACAAACCTGGCAACACCCAGTCTAAAATTACTAAATCTAGATGTAACTCACGCGCTGCGGTGATTGCAGTTAATCCATCGTAGGCGACGCTAACTTGATAACCTTCATAATTCAATTCCAATTCGATAAATCGTGCCAATTTGACTTCATCTTCAACCAGTAAGATGTGCGTCATGATGATGTTAATGATTTCAGCAGGGTACGGTAAGCAATAATACGGTCTGTAAACACTTTAGGAGGTGTCAGCTACTTAATAGCCAAACATCTAATTAAGTGTACGTTAGCTTAGTATAAACCTGAGTAAGTAACAACTGTAAGTCTGCAATTACCGATGACCGCTTGATCAAAGAACGATCCAACGAGCTATTAGCAATAGGCTGTAACATCTTCACCGCATTCATCGGCAAGATAACAGAGCGCTCTAAAACGCAAACCAACCACTTCCTCGTATAAGGGATTTAATTTACACATCGGAGGAATGTGCAATAGTTTCCGACCAAACAGCGTGATGTCTCGCTCAAAGGGACACTGAGCAGGAATAGATTTGCACAGGAAATGAGCCAATTTGGAGTTATTAATTTCTATCGTTTCCAACCACTCGCGGACTGGGTGCAGTAAATCTTTGGGTAACCGGGCTTGAACAAAGCTTGACATAATTTTTCACCTTGATGATTTCAAACTAGATTGAGTCTGTTGTATTTGAACCTATATAAATACATACGGTTAGGTTCTATAGTTTTATGCACTGATTGCTCATTCTTTGGTTCTCTACAGAGATAGAATGAGTCTCTAGGCACACTGTTAACTACACATTCAAGTGCTATAGTTCCCAATAATTTGTCAAGGCGAACATATCTTTTGTGCCAAATTGCATTTTCGTAGTGGCGTGTTACGCCGTAGGCTAATGCACCGACTATAGCGGTTCTCGTTTGGATGCAATACACCGTAAGCTAAAACTGCTTTAAAACCTCGTTTCCAGCCAGAGGCTGGAAATGCACATCATTGGGCTGCTGCCGCGAGTCAGGAAGGCGGAGCCTAAAAATAGGCATTCCCAGTCAGAGACTGGGAACGAGGAACACAAACAAAGCCCACCTCCGTGGGCTAACAGAAAATCAAGGGTTTTTAACCACTATTTCAATGTTAAGTTGACACCAATGAGCAATGCTGTGCCCCTACCAATGGTCTGTATTTTATACAATTAAGAATCGCTATATCTTAACTAACTCTACAAAAGCCTGGTATTACAACCAATTCAGAAGCGCTATAGTTAATTTGTGTTGTTAACCAACTTCTTGGAGGCGCAGCTAAACTTACCCTCAAAAAGCATCAAGCTTTAGGAAAGCTGCGAAAACTGATGAATCATGACTTTTTCAGCAACAAAAAGCTACTTTTTGACCAATGGGCACCAAGTTACGACTGGCTCTTTCCTTCAGTGTTTTATCGAGCTGTTCACAAACGATTGCTGGAGTACGTCGATTTACCAGAGCCAGCAAATGTACTTGATATAGGCTGTGGTACTGGACGCTTACTTGAGCGCCTTGCTACTCAGTTTCCCGACCTGCGAGCCACCGGATTGGATTTCTCTGCTAATATGTTGCGGGTAGCAAGACAGAGCAACCGCCACCGTCCACGTTTAATTTATATCGAGGGGAAAGCTGAGTCTCTTCCCTTTGCTGATGGTCAATTTGATGCCATTTTCAGCACTATCAGCTTCTTGCACTATTTGGAACCCAAACAGGTGCTTAATGAGGTAGCACGGGTACTTTCTCCCGGTGGACGTTTTTATTTGGTTGACATTACCTCCACAAAAGAGTCAGAACCTCAATTATTGCCAGTCTCTCCCCGTGGAATTAGACTCTACAGCCCTAATCAACGTCAACTTCTTGGCTCCTCTGCTGGGCTATTGTGTTTGAATCACCACTATTTACTAGGGCCTGTCTTGCTAACGATTTTTGCTAAATCTCCGATTTGAAAATAGGGAATCAGGCAAAGTAAAGGGCTGGAAACAGCTTGTATCAAGCCTTATTCTAAGTATCTTAATTACGAATTACGTTAGCGTAGCGGTAGCGAGGAACGAGCGTCATTACGAATTACGAATTAGTATGACCTCGATATTCCATAAACACTACAGGAACTCTGAGCAGCCTTTTAGCTAATTGCGAGAATCTAAATTTCCCCTTGAGCGTAGACAAACCTCTTGTCCTGGGAAATTGTGGCAAGTCTTCAAATGATATTGGCACAAAATCAAAGCGGCTGTAAAACTGCGCCAATCGCTGACCTAAACATTCTAGATAAAGTGGTTGCGTTGCTGTATTAATCAAATGCTGCGTTAGTAAAGTACCCAAACTGCGACCTCTGCAAGCTGATGCAACGACTAAACTACCAAGTTCTTGCGTCCCTGAGAAATTACGTAACTGTCCACAAGCTACCAGATTGCGTAGGCTTTGCCCGCCGTAGGCATCACATTCAATTACCCAAAATTGCTGCCAATTTAACTGGGTTGGGTCGAGTCTCGCTGAAAATACCAGCAATCGAATCGACCACTCATCCGCCGAGGTTGCTTTGCGAAGGACATACCCAGATGGTAACGATAGATTACTCTGGTTCATTAATTACACTTTAATAGTTTGTATGACAATCATCACACCATAGTAGTACTAAACAATACTTCCGATAGAGGAGAAAATCAGCCATAACTATATCTTGGATAGATAAACTTACACCCTAATCTTCTTAAGATAATAGCAAGACTAAATGATTAGGAATGTAGTGATGGCTGAACAACAAAAATCTAACAATCAAGAAGCTACCCCTACTGCTTCTGGTGGCTACCAAACCCCCCTCGACGAAAGTATCCGCAAAACTGGCGATGCTGAAAAGAGTGATGCTAAACCCACTGCTACACCAGAAGCACCAGGAGAAGATTCTGTGGCAGGTAGCCCCAATCAAGGAACTGAATCACGTTAATTGGTTTAAAATATCTCAAGTTTTAATAATTTCTTGGGGTCTTTTGTAGTGACCTTAATCCAGGAAATTTTGAGTGGATATGTGGTGTACTGCCCCTAATTATCCACTCGTTTTATTATGAGTTTTCGATTCTTTCCCTGCTACCCTTGCCTATTTTGGTGCTTGAGGATTTGCAGTTGGACAAGTTTTATTAGCAAAATCACACATATAAATGTATGGTTCTTGCCAACTCAAAGGAATTTCTAGTAAGTCTCGTGTTCCTGTCATACCTTGTCCAATAAATAGCAATAAGGCAATGCAGTTTAAAATCGTGTGGATGATCCGCCAGCGATTAGATTTATCTTGATAAATATCTTGAACAATTGCTAATGAAAAAATCATCAGCAGGGCTGCCGTCATCCCAATATAATAATGTGACCAATACCACTGATTTGTGAGACGATATACTCCATCCTGACAGCCTAGAATTACTAAACCCGCACCACTTAAAGTGGCAAAAGCTGCCCGCCACATTCGCTGCTTTGCCCGATAAAGAAATACTAAAGAGGCGATGGTTGCAGCAAATATCAACAGGATAAAGACAACTTGAAAAGGTGCTTTATTCCACAATTGATTTTTGATAATATTTTTGCCAATTGGGTAGGATAATCCAATTAAAGTTAATCCGACAACTGCACTTGTTAGCCGTTCACCTAACTGCTTATGTTCTGAACCTACCACTGGAGGAATTTTACTCTTATTGCCGGCTAAAATTTCCAGTCTGCGTTGGCGTGTTTGCCAAGCAAAATTAACCACTGTACCGATGAGTGGAAAGACGAATATAATTGCGATCGCTGGATGTAAAAGACCAAGAAAATCTGTTATTTGCATACAATACCTTTTAATAAATGATTAAATTCATCTCAAAAGATAATTTAAAGCATCGTATCATAACTTAAATTAATTTCAGATTAGAATCTGTTTAATATTTATGTTTATTATTTTTAGCTGATTTTAAGAAAGTAAATATTTAAAATCTTAATAAAAGGTTATAACTCTAGTAATAATTATATGTGTATCAAAAAATACAGTAGCAATATTTCTTAGGATAAAGTATTATTAAAAATATTTTGTTACATTTTCTCAAAAAATAGTCAGCCAAAATGCTTTCTTGGCAGAATAGTTTTAGGCAAAAAGGGCGAAATGTCAGGATCAAAGTTTAGCTACAAACCATCTCAAACCCCTGTTTCCAAGAGAGTTATCCAACTCCATACAGCAACAGTGATTGTATTAGGCATTGTTTTATTATCTGGCATTGTTATAGCAGGGTGGTTCGCTGGTGAAGACAGAATTAGTGGAGTTTTTACTCAAGTTAACGAATGGCAAATGCACCCACCAATGTGGTTAGAATTACCAAGAATAGAGGGTAAATATTTACTACTACCCACTGTGGGATTATTGCTAACTGTGTTTGTAGTGATGAAAATTTCTCCACAACCCCGTATTTGGTCACAACGATTAATAGTAATAATTATATTCATTGTAACTTTGCGCTATATTCTGTGGCGATCGCTCTCTACCTTAAACTTAGTAGATCCGTTAAATGGGGTATTTAGTCTAGGATTATTTTTTGCTGAGATGTTAATGCTATCTACTAACATCATACAGCTATTTTTCATGTTAGATATCAAAGAACGTCACCAGGAAGCAGATGTAAAATCATTAGCTGTAATTAGTGGCATTTATTTACCAAATGTTGATATTTTAATCCCAACTTATAACGAGCCTTGTTTTATTTTGCGACGGACAATTATTGGTTGTCAAGCTCTAGATTATGCCAATAAAACAGTTTATCTTTTGGATGATACCAATCGTTTAGAAATGAAAGAATTGGCAGAGGAGTTAGGTTGTTATTATATAATACGACCTGACAACAGTTATGCGAAAGCGGGAAATTTAAATAATGCGATCGCTAAAACTAACAGCGAATTAATAGTAGTTTTTGATGCCGATTTTATCCCGACAAAAAACTTTCTCACTCGCACTGTTGGCTTTTTTCAAGATGAAAAAATGGCTCTTGTACAAACACCCCAAAGCTTTTATAACGCAGATCCCATAGCCAGAAATCTAGGCTTAGAAAATGTTATCACCCCTGAATCAGAAGTATTTAGTCGGCAAATTCAGACAAGTCGTGATACTTCAGCTAGTGCAATTTGTTCTGGTACATCCTTTGTCGTTCGCAGAAGTTTTTTAGAGAAAATAGGGGGTTTTGTAACTGAATCTTTAAGTGAAGATTATTACACAGGAGTTCGCTTATCTGCTCAAGGCTACCGTTTACTTTATTTAAATGAAAAGTTAAGTGCCGGGTTAGCAGCAGAAAATACTGCTGCTTTTGCAACTCAGCGATTAAGGTGGGAGCAAGGTACACTACAGACCCTTTTTATTAAATCTAATCCTTTAACAATTCCTGGGCTAACCCTCATGCAAAGGTTAGCTTCTTTAGCTGGATTGTCGTATTGGTTTAGTCAGTTATCTAGGATCTATTTTTTGCTTATCCCATTAGCATATTCGTTTTTAGATATAATTCCCGTTCGGGCAACAGCAGGAGAATTGTTATTTTTTTTATTGCCATACTATTTATTGAATGTTGCCACATTCTCTTGGTTAAATTATCGTTCTTGTTCATTTTTACTATCAGATATTTATTCACTGATAATATGTCTTCCTTTGGTACTAAATACGATACAAGTTATGGTTAATCCCTTTGCAAGAGGATTTAAAGTCACACCCAAGGGTATAGCGAATAATCAGTATATTTTTAATTGGACTTTAGCCCTCCCCCTCCTAATTTTGTTTATCGCTACTGCTGTTAGTTTGTGGCAAAATCTGGATATATACATATTTAAAGGGTGGTGGGCTACCACAGTTAAACCGGAAACTGCTCAACAAATTACAGGGATCAATTTAGGTTGGCTGTGGAGTACTTATAATATAATCATGATTGGTATTACCCTATTAATTTTAGTAGATGCGCCGAAAGCAGATATGTACGAATGGTTTGATTTGCGGCGAGTCGTGCAGCTAAAAGTTGGTGAGCAGAATTTATGGGGTGTGACTACAATGATTTCTGAAGTGGGTGCTGAAGTTGCTTTGACTCAAAAGTTACCAGGCTATTTATTTGCCCATCAGCCAATAGATATAGAAATTATAGAAGAAAATTTACAGCTTACTTGTGAGGTTGTGCGTACTGGGTTTAAAGATGAATTTCCTACAGTACGTGTTAAGTTTGAATCAATAACTTTAACTCAACATCGCCGCCTTGTAGAAATGCTATTTTGTCGTCCGGGACAGTGGAAGCACAAGAATGCACCAGGAGAGTTATATTCCGTGTTGTTACTATTTAAAATTTTGCTAAAACCACGAATTTTATTTAATAGAAAAGTAGATGTTAGCCCAATGACTGTTTCGCAAGTCTAAGATTTTTTTATAGCGTGTATAAATGAGTGAAGATTTTCTAATTTCCAGAGCAGGTAGTGATTGTCACTATATAAAACATTCGTTGTACACTGATAATTCGTTTCTATTTGCTTGCGCCAGATATCTGAAGGATTTAGTAAAAAAATATCAGTGAACTCATTAGCAATAGTAGGTATAGTTTGGTCTTTTACTAATTGAAACTGCACTTTTGGCTGTAAAAGATAGCTTAGAGAAAAGACATTTCCATAATTAATTCCAGAAGCATCACTAATCAAAAGTGGATGGGCAGCCTGATTAATAATTTTCGCAACTTGTGGATTACCATAGCTAATAACCTTACTCCACCAAGTTTCTGCCTGGGAATTCACTCCATAAGAAACTAGCCCACAAATAATTACTAGTCCCATGATTGTTTGCCAAATTCTCCGGCGGAAAAGACTCTCATTATTTAGCTGTGTAGCTAGTAAGTAAGTAACAGCTAGTTGAATGCCCAAATAAGAAGGTAACAGATAGCGTTCAGAAAGTGAGCGTATACCCCCAAAAATTAAATCTGGTAGCACTAGAGGTAGTGCAGGAATGAAAATCAACGTCACAATAAACAACCAGACTTTGTAATTAGTTGTTCGGCAAATAAAATAAATAGAGTATCCAATAAGAGTTAAAAAAATTGGCGTAATTACAAAACTAAAGTGATTTTCAAAGCCAAAGTTTAAATCAATAAAAATCCGGCTCAACTGTAAAAGCCAAGATTTAATTAAAATCTCTACAGGTAACTGCATCTTTGTCCAGGCTGTTGAACCGTCAAATTGCAAAAAGTTAGCTATCACAATCACTATCCAAGGCGTGAAGGCTAAAAACCCCGCTAAGGATGCTAAAAAATAAGCTTTCACTGTCCCAGTCAACTTAAATCTTGCAGTGGCAATTACATAAATCCCGTGAGCAACTGCTAAAAATCCACTCAACAAAAATGTATAGAGACTGATCGCTAAAGTTAGTGCATAGATTCCCCAGGTTAATATGCGTGGTGCTTTATCTTTCGATTCCAGCCGTAATGCTCGTAGCAATGAGGCGCTGCATACTAATATAGTTACCATCCAAAGAATATATTCTCGTGCTTCCTGGGCGTATACTAGATGAATTGGGGAGATTGCCATGAGTGCGATCGCAATCTCCGATACCCATAGTGATGCTTTAAATAATTCTCGACATAGCCAATAAACACTGGGAAAAATCAACAAGCTAATCAAAGCAGATAAACTTCTAATTGCCGTCACCGAATTGCCAAAAATTCCCACCCAAAACCGAGCGATTATATAATATAGTGGTGGATGCTGTGGATCTTCCATTGCTAAAGACTTAATTGTGTCACTTAAGCCTTTTTCGCGATTGTAACTTTGGAATTTAGCAAAACTTTCTTTAGTAATTACACGACCATTAAATATTTGCTGTTTTACTTCACTTGCCGTATAACCAGAAATTCGCAATGAAGTAAAAGTCTCATCGTGCCAGTAAACTTTGCCGTCAAGATTAAAAAAGCGAAAAAATACACTAATCATTAAGAAAACGACAACGAGAAACCGCAACCTACTGGGACTTAGTTTGAGATGCCGCATAACTAAATTTCACAATAAATTGTACACAATTATCGACTCTTTCTCTGCGCCTCTGCGTCTCTGCGTGAGGCATCTAACATGCACCACCTTATCACACTACAAACCGTCAGAGAATTTATTCTTACGTGGAATCTCACGTTGGCGCGAGTTACGAGGTTTAGTTAATTTCCAAACAGAATAATAGTTGTCACCATAAACAATATCTGTCTTTAATTTATACTTTTTTTCTATTGTTTCGCGCCAATTATCTGAAGGATTAAGTAAAAAAACATCAGAAAAGCCATCAGGAATTTTGGGAGTTTTTTGATTGTTCACCAACAGAAATCGTACTTTTGGTTTTAAAAGATAGCTTAGAGAAAAAACATTCCCATAATTATTGCCTAAAGCATCACTAATCAAAAGTGGCCGAGTAGTCTGATTGATAATTTGGGCAACTTGTGGATTGCCATAGCTCATACCCTTATTCCACCACGTTTCTGCTTGGGAACTCACTTTAGAAGAAACCAGACCACAAATAATCACAAATACCATGATTATGTGCCAAATGCTCCGACGTGACCCGCTCCCATTATATAGTTGCGTAGCTATTAAGTAGGCAACAGTTAATTGAATGCCTAAATAAGATGGTATAAAATATGGTTCACTAAATAATTGTATACCCCCAGTAATTAAATTTGGTAGGATGAGAGGCAGGGCTGGCACTACAATTAATGTGATGATAAACAACCAGACTTTATAATTAGTGGTTATGCAAAGAAAATAAAGAGAATATCCTACCAAAGTTAAGAAAATTGGTGTAATTAAATAAGTCAGGGGATTTTCTGATCTAAGACCTATATCAAAAAAAATTCGGCTTAACTGCATCAGTAAAAATGGAATTATAGGCATTAAAGATAACTGCGTTGTTGCCTTCTCCCCTGAAATCAAAAATTGAAAAAAGTCACCCATCACAACTACCATCCAAGGCATGAAGGCTAAAAAACCTAACAGTGATGCTAGTAGATAAGTTCTTACAGTTTCAGTCAACTGAAATTTGGCAATGATTATCACATAAATTCCATGAGCAACTGCTACAAATCCACTCCACAGAAATGTATAAAGACTGATGGCTAAAGTTACTGTATAAATGCTCCATATAGCGAATATATCTGGTCGTTGTCGTTTTTTTGATAGCTCATCTTTATCTTCTGATTCCAGTCGCATTGCTCGCAGCAGAGACGCACTGGATAGTAAAATGGTGACTAACCAAAGAATATATTCTTGTGCTTCTTGGGCGTATACTAGGTGAATTGGAGAGATAGCCATAAGTGCGATCGCTACACCAGGAACCGATAACGGCACATTAAATAATTCTCGGCATAACCAATAAACACAAGGAAAAACTAGCAAGCTGATAAAAGCAGATAAACTTCTGATTGCCGTCACAGAATTACCAAAAATTTCCATCCAAAATCGAGCTATTACGTAATATAAAGGTGGATGTTGAGAATCTACTTTTGCCAAAGACATAATTGTGTCATTTAAGCTTTTTTCTGGATTTACACCTTGAAACTGGACAAAACTTTCTTCGGCAATAACACGACCATTAAAAATTTGCTGTTTCACTTCAGTTATTGTGTAACCAGAAATCCGCAATGAAGTATAAATTTCATCATTCCAGTAAACTTTGCCATCAAGGTTAAAAAAGCGAAACAATATACTCATCGCCAATAAGAAAATAATTAAAAACCGCAACCAACTCGGAGCAAATTTGAGATGGCGCATAAGTGGGTTTCCCAAAAAGTTTAATAATCAATCTTTCGTCGTGACGGCGATTTATCGCATCTTTCCGATCTAGAATTTTCATCAAAAAACCTTAATCGAACTGTATTGAATCAACACCTCTCCTTTATTAACTACGAAAAGAATGGAGCAAGGTTGTATCAAATCCCGCAAAACTGGACTTGGTTTTGAAACTGAGATCCGAATGTAGTGTAAAATACTCTGAATGGAACTTTATCTGGGCTTACCATGTAAGTTAAACCAACATTTTTACATCTTGGGAGTCAAAAGTAAGTTACTGTCAAGGCATCAGAGTTGGAAACTATATTTATATTTTCGGTAGTGATTTAATCGATACACATATAAGAGAGATCAGAAAGTTTCTTGACAATTCTCGGCTAAGATCGCACAGATGTCACAGCAGAATTTCTTGCGTTTGATTCCAAAAGGGTTATTGAGAGTGCCACTCCGTGTAGCTCTTGTAGTACCTTTCGTTTTACAAATCTCTGCTGCTGTAGGGTTAACAGCATTCTTCTCTTTAAAAAATGGTCAGAAAGCTGTTAATGAGGTTGCTACTCAGCTGCGAAATGAAGTTACAACTCTGATTCATCAATATGTTACCGATTACATAGAAACCCCCCAACTCGTTACTAAGATTAACGCCAATTCTGTCTATCTTAGTGAGTTAAGTTTAAAAGATCCAAAAAGTTTACAACGCCATTTATGGCATCAAATGCAGTTATTCAAGCCCTTAAACCCGATAGCTTTTGCAAGTACACAAGGAGAAATTCATTCGGTTGATCGCCTTAACAATGGTTCATTAGTCATCCGAAAAAGAGATCAATCAACGGGTAATAATTACTATACTTACACCACTGATAATCAAGGTAATCTTCGCAAGTTAATTCAAGTTAACAAAACCTTTGATCCTCGGACTCGCCCCTGGTACACAAATGCAGTGAAAGCAGATAAACTTACTTGCACAGAAATTTATTCGTATTTCTCTTCATCAGGGCTAGCATTCAGCGCAACCCAACCTCTTTATAACCAGACAGGTACTTTGCTTGGAGTTACGAATGCAACGTTATCTCTCTCGCAACTAAGTGAGTTTTTGCACAGTTTAAAGATTGGTCGCTCAGGAAAGACATTTATTGTCGAGCATTCTGGAGAGTTGGTAGCAACTTCAACGGCAGAGCAACCTTTTATCCTGAGTTATAAGGCAGAAAAAAAGACATATAAACGGCTCAGAGCGATCGCCAGCAGCGATCGGATCACTCATCTGACAACACAGTATTTGCAGTCACATTTTGGTAACTTTAGAAACATTGATTCTAGACAGCAGCTAGAATTTAAAATTGATGGCAAGCGGCAATTTGTACAGTTAATGCCCTTCGCAGCCGACTGTGGGCTAAATTGGGTGATTATCGTGGTGGTTCCAGAAGCCGACTTTATGGGGCATATTGAAGCCAACACTCAAACCACTATTTTGCTGTGTTTAGGAGCATTGATACTGGCTACATTCACAGGAGTAATTACTTCTCATTGGATTACTCAACCAATTCTCAGCTTGAGCTTTGCCTCCAAGGAAATCGCTAATGGGAAGTTAGACCAAACCGTTGCAGTAGAGGGTATTAACGAAGTAAGAGTCCTCGCTCAGGCTCATAATCAAATGGCTACTCAATTACAACAGTCATTTGCTGGACTCATAGAGGCTAACAGACAGTTAGAAGCTGGAATTAACGAGCGTAAGCAGGCAGAAGAGGCGCTACACCTTAGTGAAGAGCGATTTCGATTGGCAATTGAAAACATCCCTGATACATTTGTGATTTATGATGCCGAGCGGCGGTTTCAGTTTGTCAATGCTTTCGGAGTTAAGCGCAGTGGTTATTCTCAGGAAGCATTTCTTGGTAACACAGACGAAGAATTATTCCCGCCGTTGGTCGTAGATACCTATTTACCAATCCTGCGACAAACTGTGGAGACACGCACCTTGCAAACCGGAGAATGCACGATCAGTTTGCCTAATTCTGAACCTTTCACTATAGTAGTCACCTACGTGCCACTTTTAAATGAACATGGGGAAATTCATCAGATTCTGGGAATCACCCATGATATTACCGAGCGCAAACGCGCAGAAGAACAGTTGCTACATAATGCGTTTCACGATGCACTGACAGGTTTACCAAACCGAGCTTTCTTTATGGAGCGCTTAAAACAAACACTCCAGCGAGCCAAACGGCAGGAGAATTATTTATTTGCTGTACTATTTCTCGACCTGGATCGGTTTAAGGTGATTAATGACAGTCTCGGACACCTAAAAGGAGATCAATTTCTCCTTGCTATTGCAAATAGATTAGGAGTATGCATACGCTCCACGGATACAGCCGCACGGCTTGGGGGAGACGAATTTACAATCCTCCTTGACGAAATTCAGAATCTGTCAGATGCGATCAAGGTAGCAGAGCGAATTCAACAAGAATTGACATTACCCCTTGAGCTTGACGGGCAAGAAGTATTTACAACGGCAAGTATTGGCATCGCCCTGAGTTCGACAGTAGACTATGACCAACCAGAAAACTTGTTAAGGGACGCTGATACGGCTATGTACCGAGCTAAGGCGCTAGGCAAAGCTCGCTATGAAATATTCAACCCAGAGATGTATACTAATGCTCTAGCCAGATTGCAGTTAGAGACCGATCTGCGCCGAGCGATCGAACGCCACGAGTTTCAGGTTTATTACCAACCGATTGTTTCCCTCACTAATGGCAGAATTTTAGGTTTTGAAGCTCTGCTGCGCTGGCAGCATCCAGAGCGTGGTCTGATTTTGCCAACAGATTTTGTCCCCTTTGCAGAGGAAACCGGGCTGATTGTCGAGATTGGCTACTGGGCACTACATGAGGCGTGCCGCCAGATGCAAACCTGGAGGGTGAGCCATTATACAAACTCGTTAGAAAAAATCAGCGTCAATCTTTCAGTCAAGCAATTTTCTCAACCGGATTTGATTGAGCAGATTGGGAAAATTTTGCACTCGACTGGTCTTGATGCTGGTAATCTCATGTTAGAAATTACTGAAAGTGCAATTATGGAAAATGGCGATGAGGGAAATGTCGCACTCTCAAAACTTCAGAAGATGGGCATTGAGTTATCAATTGATGATTTCGGTACAGGCTACTCTTCATTAGGCCGTCTCCATAGCTTTCCGATTAGTATGTTGAAGATTGACCGTTCCTTCGTCAGCCCGATGGATGATAACGGCAGGAATTTAGAAATTATTGAGACAATTATCACACTGGCACACAAATTAGGTGTAGATGTAACTGCTGAAGGGGTAGAGACAAAAGAGCAGCTAGCACTTCTGAGAAAGTTGAACTGTGAATGTGGACAAGGATATTTTTTCTCGTGTCCGTTGGATAACGCGGCAGCAGTGGCATTAATCTTAACAAATCCTCAGTGGTAAGGGTTTTTGAGCGGATTTGGATAACGCCATCTGGCAAAGTCTGCAATATTAGATATAGTTAAAAAATCAATAGTCTTAAACTGCCGATCAATAGCTGGAAGGCTGCATATTTTGGCTCCGATATTCAAGTATGCCTGCAAAATTTTAGGAATCTCAACATTACATAAATCTGGACTATTTTGAGGTAGTTCTAGACAAGATTGTGAATTTGGATAAACCAAAATACTTGGATGTATCAAGCCATTTTGCTGAAAATAATCATAAGCGCAAGTAGCTTGCCAAGGACATTGTGTTAGTAATGATCCACAGCCAAAGAAATATTGGTTTTTACTCCAAATGAGATAATTTACCAGCCCTTCCCAAAGTATTAAAAGTGCCTGAATATTACGGTATTCTTTAGATATACATGCACGTCCAACTTCCACTGATGCCTGAAGCACAGAATCGGGAATCGCATTAAGATTAAATATGTCGGCAGCATCAAAACCTAGTCTTTGAGAAGCCATTGTATAGGTTTGCATCCGATAAGTTCCAATCGTTTTATCCGTCTGTTTGGAGATCAGGATCAAATGATGGCAAACCTCATCAAACTTATCTATATCCATCTGGGTAAAGTTAGAAGCAGAAAATCCCAAGCCAAGTTCAAGATTAAAAACTTCAAAGCGCAACCGAAAAATTGATTCTAATTCTTCTTCAGTTGAGGCAAGCCGTAGGATATATTTTTCAGTTTCAAGGACGGGAAAGTTTTCAAGGGGGGGAAGAGGATTCAGCTGGTAATTGATGTTACGTCCAGAAACTTCCATCTATCTTCCTACTTAGATTTGCGAAAATATCCTACTAGGATTTAGGTGCTATACAAATAGCTGACATTATGCATTAATGTGTCGAAGCGTGATTGGGACGGTTTTCGATAAAAGAACCTCAAGAGAGCTTTTTTACTCTCTTGGATTAGGGATAGAGTACTTTTATTATGGACATTAATTCCCAAAAAATCTGGCAATAAGATACAAAATTTTCCTTTGATATAGGCTATGAATGCAAATCAGTTAAAAATATCAAAATCAGGGCGGCCGCATTTAAATTAGTCCTGACCAAAACCAAAGTTAAAAATCAGCATTTATCATTCGATTCATCGTCCCAGGCTCAAAGCGATCGCATGATTGCTGATAGAAATACTATGTGATCTGCTCAACACGAATCTAAAGCAAAGGAGCAACACGTTCAGCAGCTTCTTTGGATGTAACCACTTCATAGACTTCAAACTCAACAATATCATTCCAGTTAGCAATCCACTGTTCAATCAACGTTGGGTCATCCGTTTCCATTAGCTGGTAACAACGATGCATTTTCTGATCGACCCAGCTTGAAATGTAGATCAATCTTTCAGGCGCAAGACGACCTTGATCCCGAAACCTACGATATACGGGCAGAGGGTTTTCATTTTTAAAGTGTTCAATAATCATGTAAAGCATATTAGCTTTGGATTATATAAGTTGAATCTCTTTCTAATTCTTCCTCTGCTTCCCTTGAGAAAGCCCCCGGATGAATCCAGGGGCTTGGATAATTCTAGTGGCGATGCCTGTGGCGATCGCCTACACTATCGCAATCTGCCGTAAATGCACTGTAAAATACTTAATCAATTCCGGTGATTATTGCTGTAGTGAACCCTTGTACCTGCCCAAAGCAACTTATCCCGCAGCGTCTGATAGTAGGAATTGTTCTCGCGCAAAATAATAAATTTAGCCCGACAATCTGCCATCCGCACATCAACGCGGTGTCCCGGCCAAATTGAAGTCCCCAAAACCCCATCTGTCCACAACTTGGTACTCAAATCGTAATCGCCCAAAGGCCAAATACTCACCACAGAACCAGGGGGTAAAACCAGGGGGCGACTAGAAAGGCTCATTGCACAAATAGGAGTGATGGTAATCGCCTCCATCCCATCGTGGATAATTGGCCCATTGGCAGAAACGGTGTAACCAGTAGAACCTGTGGGAGTAGCAATGATTAACCCATCCCCGACGTATTGATCGACTACCTCACCGTCAATTTCCATTTCGAGAATTGAGGTAATCATCCGATCAGCAGAGGCAGGTTTAACACAAAATTCATTCAAAGCCAGGTAACGCTCACTGACTGGTTCCAAATTAGACCCATGACCCTCATACACCGCCGCTTGTAACATCATCCGTCGTTGGATAGCATAGCGATCCTCAAACAGCCGATCCCAAACTTTCTCCGTATCCTGAAACTCGTCCACCGATTCAGTTAAAAACCCCAAATGACCTCCCACATTCACTCCCAGAATTGGGATGCCAGCTGGGGCTAAGTGTCTGGCACCAGCTAAAATAGTACCATCACCACCGAATACCAAAGCCAGATCGATTGGTTGAGTAGCTGAAGCCAAAAAGACGGGATAAGGGTTGTCTTTCGGCCCGCTAGGCCCCATCAACACGTGACATTCACGATTTTCGAGTTGTTTAGCACAGATTTCTGCCCGTTCTTTACTCCGGGCATCCCGCGCTTTATAAGCAATAATTACCTGCTTGAGTTGCACGCACAGTTACCACTTCAGGAGATTAAACTGCTCCATATCGACGGTATCGCGGTTGCGATAAATGGCAAGCACGATCGCTAAACCTACCGCCGCCTCGGCCGCCGCCACGGTGATCACAAACACTGTGAAAACCTGACCTTTAATTAATGTTGAGTCAAGAAAGTTGGAAAATGCCATTAAATTCAGATTAACAGCATTGAGCAGTAACTCAATTGACATCAGCACCCGCACAGCGTTACGGCTGGTAATTACACCATAGATGCCGATACAGAACAAAGCTGCTGCTAGTAATAAAAAGTACTGGAGTTGCATGAATCTGAGTATCCCTCCTGAAAATCTGGCTGTTTATTTGGGAATTAAGTCACAAATCTTACTCTTTTGTTTCGCTGGTTGTTGATACCAGTTCTCTAGGGCGTTCTTGCAAAGTCAAAACAGTTTGCCGTAGATCGGATGATGTCAATTGGTCTGGCAAATATTCCCGACGCGCCAAAATAATTGCTCCTACCATCGCTATCAGCAGCAAAATGGAAGCCAGTTCAAAAGGCAGTAAAAAGTCAGTGAAGAAATGCTCTCCAATCAAAACTATAGAACTTTCACCACCCACCACAGGAGGAGTTGAGTAAGCCCAAGGAGTAGCCAGCACCATTGTACTTAAAAGAGCAAACAATCCTACACTGACTATACCCGTTAGTACTTTCCGCACCCAAGAGTTAGGAAATGGGACAAAATTCTGCCGCTTGTTCACCAACATAATGGCAAACAAAATCAACACGTTAACCGCTCCAACGTAAATCAATATTTGTGCAGCTGCAACAAAATCACCATTCAGCAACAGGTAGATTCCCGCTATGCTGATGAACACGCCCCCCAGCATAAAGGCAGAATAGACGATGTTGGAGAACAGCACCACACCAATGGCCGCCCCAATCATCATCACGCCCAGTATGCCAAGGGATACAAGCTGTACTCCTTCCGCTAGATTCACTGTTTTTTGTCCTTAGTCAATCAATTTTGGATTTTGGATTTTAGATTTTGGATTGAAAGAAAAATCTAAAATCTAAAATTTGCATGGTCATTGGTCATTAGTCATTGGTCATTGCTCATTGGTCATTGGTCAAATAACAAATGACAATGGACAAAGGACAAATGACATTTATTTATTTTTCCGTTTGTTCCACAAGGTCTTCTGGACGCGCACCCGCACGGGGCGCATCTGCGGGCAGTCCATGTGGTTCGAGGATGCCCTTGGGTAGGTAAACAAGTTCGCGCAGTGGTGTAACCATTGGATCGTCTGTTACTTTATAGGGCAAACGACCGAGGGCTACGCTGTCATAGTTCAATTCATGGCGATCGTAAGTGGCAAGCTCATATTCTTCTGTCATGGATAGACAGTTAGTGGGGCAATATTCCACACAATTACCGCAAAAGATACAAACTCCAAAGTCAATGCTGTAGTGGTTGAGTTTTTTCTTTTTGCTGGCTTTGTCGAATTCCCAATCTACTACAGGCAGGTTAATTGGACAAACGCGAACACAAACTTCGCAGGCGATGCACTTATCAAATTCAAAGTGAATTCTACCGCGAAACCGTTCGCCAAGAATCAGTTTCTCGTAAGGGTATTGTACGGTAATCGGACGCCGCCGCATGTGGTCGAAGGTAACAGAAAGTCCCTGACCAATGTAACGCGCAGCTTGTACTGTTTCTTTGGCGTAATCACCAACTTGTTTCAGGAACTTTAGCATTGTGTTTCACTCTCTCTTTTAAATTTTGGATTTTGAATTTTAGATTTTAGATTCAATCCCTCCGGGTGACGCTCGATGACTCGCTAACGCTGCGCTATCGCTTTTAGCGTCTCCCCTTGGGAGAAGACCGCACTGCCTCACCAAAATCTAAAATCTAAAATCTAAAATTGGTTTACCCACCAAAAGCGAAGGGAAAGGCTAGTTTCAGGGCGGCGGTTAATAAAAGATTAACCAAACCAACTGGTAACAAAAACTTCCATCCTAAATCTAACAGTTGGTCAATCCGTACCCGTGGCACTGTCCAGCGCAACAGGATAGCGACAAACACTAGTAAATAGGCTTTGAGTACGGTCATGGTGATACCCAAAGCAGCAGTTACTATCTGGAACACGGGGTTTGCTTCACTAACTCCCACCCAACTAGCTATGAGGTTGAGGGGAACGGGAAAGTCCCAACCGCCCAGGTAGAGAATTGCTACTAGTAGGGAAGAAAGGATCAAGTTAACGTAAGAACCCAGGTAGAACAGACCGAATTTCATGCCTGTGTATTCAGTCTGATAGCCTGCTACTAGTTCTTCTTCTGCTTCGGGTAAGTCAAAGGGTAATCGTTCGCATTCAGCTAAGGCGGCTATCCAAAAAATCAGGAAACCGATTGGTTGTCGCCAAATGTTCCAGCCCAGGATGCCGTAGCCAGACTGTTGATTGACAATATCAACGGTGCTGAGGCTATTAGACATCATAGCGATCGCCAACACCGCCAGCGCCAAAGGAATTTCATAACTAATAGATTGCGCTGCTGCCCGCAACCCTCCTAAGAGGGAGTATTTGTTATTAGATGCGTAGCCAGCCATCAGCAAGCCAATGGGCTGAATGCTTGACAAGGCAATCCACAAGAATACGCCCATGCCCACATTGCTAATTACGATATTCTGCCCAAAGGGAACGATCAGGAACGACAGAAACACCGGAATTACAACAATAATTGGGCCGAGGGTAAACAGCCAGGGGTCAGATTTAGCTGGTACTATATCTTCTTTAAATACCAGCTTCAAACCATCCGCTACAGGTACCAGCAACCCAAAAGGCCCCTGGTATTCTGGCCCAATTCGCTGCTGTGCGGCGGCAGAAATTTTCCGTTCTAGCCAAGTCGCAACTAAAACCCCCACTGTTGCCCCAATCAGCATTAGTACCATTGGCAGTGGCATCCAAATTGCTTTGGCTGTCCCGCCTGGTATACCTAAATCCATTAGGGATTCAATAAAAGTTCCTTGGAGGTCAATTCCTGAATTCATATTTCTGCTCTCTAAGACATCAAGTCATGGTGAGTTACAATTATTAATTTAATTAATACCTGCAAATTCACCTGTTTATAATTTTTGCCCAGATGATACCTGATTGAAGATTTGTTGCCAGTTCCCATGCCTAGTATATCCTTGGATGGTTTGAGCACTCTGAAGCGAGATGAGAACTTCTACTTATGATTGGCATTGAGATTGGCTAATAAAACCCGCAGAAGAGGACACGGAGAGAGTATATATTTCAGGACTTATGCAGTGATGTGATCTGTGAAGACCGCCCAAATAGTGCCGAGTGGTGAGTGTCGAGTGCTGAGTTGGGAATCGTTTTTGACCTATGCCCAATGCCCAATGCCCAATGCCCTATGCCCAATGCCCAATGCCCAATTAACGTTGGTCAATGGGGGTATAAGTAACTTCGTGCAGACCGTTGTAAACCTGGGTAGGACGGAAAATCCGGTTTTCTGCTAGTTGTTCTTTCCAGTGGGCTAGCCAACCGGCAACGCGGGCGATCGCAAATATTGGCGTAAACAAGTCTGTGGGAATACCCATTTTCTTATACACCAAGCCTGAGTAAAAGTCAACGTTTGGATAAATCCCTTTTGAGGCGAGTTTTTCCTCTACCACTCGTTCCATTTCTTGGGCAATGTCATAGTTCTTGTCATACCCAAACTTCTCAAACAACTGTTCGGCTAATTTTTGCAAAATCGTGGCTCGTGGATCTTTTACTTTATAAACACGATGTCCAAAGCCCATAATCCTAGATTTGCGTTCCAGACAATTCTCTATGTAAGGACGGACATTTTCCACAGAGCCAATTTCTTCCAACATCTGAATCACTTCTTCATTGGCTCCACCATGCAGAGGCCCTCCCAAGGTTCCCACCGCACTAGCAACCACAGCGTAAGGATCAGTTAGGGTAGAAGCTGTCACCCTGGCACTGAAAGTTGAAGCATTCATTGTATGCTCGACGTGAAGTATCAAGCAGATATCAAAAATTCGCGCCGCCAAAGGGTCGGGTTCTTGCTCATCGAGCATGTATAGAAAGTTGGCGGAGTAGTCTAAGTCATCACGGGGACGTACCGGGTCATTGCCTTTTCGCATCAACTGGAACGCCGCTACCATTGTGGGAATGGTTGCTATCAAGCGCACGACCGAATCTCGAATATAGACAGGATTATGTAAATCCCGGAGCGAATAAAACAAGCCTAAAGCAGCAGCAGAGGCTTGCAAGGCATCCATTGGGTGGCCGCTTTCTGGAAAGCATTTCATCATGTCCCGAATGCGGTACTTTATCCGCCTGTGGTAACGAACTTCATGCTCAAATGTTTCCAGTTCTTCCTTGCTTGGCAGTACACCCCAGATTAGAAGATAAGCAGTTTCGAGGAATGTACTTTTTTCTGCTAGTTCCTCAATCCGAATGCCACGATATTCTAGTAGTCCCTTTTGCCCATCAACATAACTAATACTTGATTGGGCGGCGGGAATGCCTTCTAAACCAGGCTTGTATTCGCACACCATCATGGCAACACCATTTACTTGTTGAAATGTCTGATTAAGCTAACTTACCAGAAATTATTGTCGCCATAACAGTAGCCGTTCTAACAACAATCAGAAATGTTGAAAAACTGTTACAGCAGGTACTTGGGTGGTGTCAACCAAAACATCTGACTACGACCCAGAGGAGAACCTGTTTCTGGTAGTTTTATCCCAATCATACCTGCTTTTTTCAAGACTAAGCTTGCTTTTACTTCCCCCCATAGAAGAATTTCCGCCCAACTAGTCAAACCTGGTTCATGTCCAACCAGCGCTAATTGGGTATTTTGTGAATAATTCCTTGGCTCTAACCAGTCTTGGAGCCAATTAGAAATTTGCCCATCGGGGGCGAGGTGGCTAGATTCCTCTAAATGAGAGCTTAGTTTTTCTGCTATGAGGATTTCAGTTGTTTGGCGGGCACGCACTAAGGGACTGGTGACAATCAAATCAAAATTTAAACCTAACTTAACAAGTTTCTGGGCGACTTGCTCAGTTTTTTGCCGCCCTTCTTTGGTAAGGCTGCGCTCCTCATCCTTGATGCCTAATCCCTGATCTTCGGCGATGCCATGACGAATTAAATATAATTCCATACTTTGAATTTTGTGACTGTAACGGGGCGTTACCCTTACTGAGTTAGGAGTTACACCTGATGTAAGTTAACTTATCCTAATCTTAATCATTATTACGTATTCGTTGATCTGCCATCTGTCCGGTGCAACGCGGCGTTAGATGTTCTAAGTATTATGGATATGCCAATAGATTTAAAACTTGAATAAATTTGTAATCCCGTTGGTTTTTTGTAATAAACGGGTAATTCGATATTATTGCTGTAGCTGCAATGAGACTGTCAGGAATGTGCAAATTATGACTTAGCCGATAAGACCGCAATAAATCAACTGCTGTGTCAGATACAGCCTGGTCAATCTTAATGATGTAAAACTGCTTGAGAAAATTTTCTAGTGTTTGTAGTTCTGCTTTGTTACGACAACCAACTATTAGTTCCATTTGTGTGATTATGCTAATTATCAAGCTAGAACTCGCTTTCAGATTTTGCAAACAGGTTACTGCTTCGATAACACCGCGACCAGCATCAATTAGAATATCAGTATCAACGATGGTTGAGTTAGTCATGCAACTTTGACCACTCATTGTCTCTAACACCGCGCACCCAAGCACTGCTATCAGCTAAATCTTGGCGATCGCTCCACATCCCAATAAAGCTATCATTATTTTCTGTCGGATTTTCTTCTTCTAGCTGGATTACACCTATTAAACTCTGAGTCCAGGAGTCAAGGTCAGTTAAAGGTTCTAAGGTTTTACTGTCAGTAATAGACAATAGGGTTTCTTCTTGAGTCACATCTTTTTCAATCTGTTTATCCCAGGCTACTGGATAGAATTCCGTAAACCAGGCACGAAAATTAGCCAGAGCCTCTGGTGAAAGGCCACTAACATCCGATTCGACATTTATAAGCGGTTTGTTTTTTAAGTTTAATTTCTCATTTCTTAAATTTTCATTTGATTCTAGTAGTAAAAAAGGGATTATCTGATTTGTTAAATTTAGCCTTAATTGTTGTCGTTTATCCCAGTCTGCTGCATCGAATTCGGCAAGCCAGGTATGAAAAGCAGCTAGATTCTCTGATGAAAGTTGACTAATATCGAATTTTACTTTCCATTCAGTTAACAATTCACTAACCAAATTATCCAAATTATATACCAATGGCAAATTTAGGTTTTCAATATATCCATGAGCAACACGATTACTAACTTCCAAACAAGCTTGAGCAAGGTCGAATTGAGAGATTGATAACTCTCCTAAAGAGTACAGATGTTTGATTAAACCTATAACTGGGAAACGTTCAATAGGAATTGACACATCGATTGCTCGCTTTCTTAAAGCATTCTCAAAAATATTCCCTAAACAAAGAAAAGCAGACTGAATTTCCTCATTTTCAGTAAGTTTATGTGCTTGGTCAAACTGCTCCTTTAGTTCTTGCCATGAAGGAAGTTCTTCAGATGTTCCAGGTAATGACTTGGCTTCTATGTCTTCAAACGTTACCAATATAAAACGCCAGCCTGGATGTTTGCTCACTTCTTCTGCTAAAACTTGTAAACGATCAACCGACAGACGGCTGAGGCTGTTTTTTACTTCAATTACTAAACCTGAACCGTCTTTAATCGCGATTAAATCTGGCTGGTAGTTACCCAAATCAAATGGTAATTCATCTGTTTTGAGTCCAGTTAAAACATGAAATCCTTGACTTTCGTACTTCTGTGCCAGAGATTTCACTTTTTCATCGTATAGAATTTCAGTATTGTTAGTCATAAGTATTTTTCCAATGGTTGAGATTTACTTATTTTTACATAAACACACTCTTTACCTGGAGCATATCTATACTTATACAAAAATTCTACATGGTTATTCGTCAGCGTTAGGATAAAAGTCTAAGTCTAAAATTTCATCAACAGAAAAGGGACAGGCGATCGCAAACTCATCCTCTAATAAACCAGTTTCTACTATCGCCTCTCGCCGCGATCGCTGATAAGTAGTATTAATCCACTCGGCATCATTTAAAAAACGCCGCAAGCTAGGACTTTCTTGCAGCAATTCATCCATATTCAGTCGCTCACGGGTAAGGGTCACTTGCCAGTTGTGACTACGACGTTCGGGTTGATACTTCCACTTCAACAAATGCGACAACACCAACCGCAACGCACTTTGCAACGCCCGTTGTTGACTCTTACCCAAGTCCACCACTTCTTCAATTAAGTGTTCTAAATCCAACGTTTCCCAGTGGTGCAATTGCAAAAGCTCTGCTGTCTGCTCTACCCAAGCATAAAAATCTTGCTCATACAGAGTTTGTAACATTTGCAATTCTATAATCTTCATGGCATTCTTCCTTCACAAATAACATTAGGCACGAACTAAATCCTCATTCAGTTCAGCCTCTGTCAATTTGAAGGTGTTGAGTTTAGGATTATAATAACGCCCTCATATAACCAAACACTTTGACTCCAGCATGAGTTAAGACTTCGCCTTATCCTCTTCCTTTACTCGGACTGAATTGGATTATCTCTAGGGTTAACTAACCTCAGCAGTTTTTGCTTAATTTGAGCATCGAATACTTCCCATTTCATTTTCGCATAGGCGGAATTTTCGTTAGTGCCAGATAAGAAACCCATCGGGATTTCAAAACCGCCTGCGCTTGTCCTTCCACCGCCGAAAAAGCGCCCTGCGCTATCTTGTCCAAAGGCTTCTTTGATGAATTCATCAGGATCAAGGGTGAGTTTGGTGGTTCTCAGGGAGCCGATGACTATTTCCAGTTCTTCATCTTCATCGTGAACAATGCCATAAACTACAGCAGTGTGGACGTTTTCTTCGGTGACGAGAAAATCAGCCGCTTGGGGAATGGCATCACGATCGTCGTAGCGTAAGTAACCAACACCAGCAATGGAAAAGTTATTTTGGACGATGCGGTTTTTTAGCGATCGCTCGATCACATCCATCACCCGCTTGGAACGGTTTGCCTGTAAAATGGCGTTCAGCAGTTGGGCGTCATAAAATCGACTTAAATACGCAGCTGCCATAAAGTCTTCTTCTTGCGCTTGCATGAGCCGATTTGTATCCGATCGCAAGCCATGCATCAAAGCAGTAGCGCATTTGACGTGTTGATTTCTGCTACTATCTAAAGCCAGTAATCCCGATTGTAAGTATTGAGTAAAAATTGTCGCCGTGGCTCGTACATAAGGACGAACATCCTCAAACTCTGAGTTGAGTTCCCCTTGTAAACTGTGATGGTCGATGAGCACCACTAAGGGAATTCCAGCTTCCTGCACTGCTGATAGTAGCTGCGAAGTGGTTCCCTGGTTATCAATTAATACAAAACCTTGATAAGATGACAAATCTTTGCTTTTTAAGGTTTGCGGTGTCCAGCGTTGGACAGGTAAATTAGTCAGCTTTACTAAGGCAATATTCTCTTGGTGGCTCAAAGCGCCAGCATAAATGATTTCACATTTGATATCGTATTGTTGAGCAATTAACTGGTAAGTCCAGGCACAGGAAAGGGCATCAGGGTCAGGAAAATCTTGCAGAATTACCAGTTGGCGATCGTGTCGGTGTGCCAGAAGGGTTTTTTGCAGTTCTTCTGACTTTTGTTGTGCTAAGGAATTATTCCGTTGACCAATATAAATAGCTGCTTCACCTACCGATGGCGGTAATGAAGGACTTTTAAGTACAACTTCCACTGGCGATGTCTCTATTTCGGCTTCCTCTGGGTTTGGCTCTGTGGTCAATGACAAACTCTCAAATTGAGTAACGGGAGAATTCAAGTACATAGGAACTTCTTTAAAGTGTGAGGCTCGATTAATTCAGAAATACTACAATCAGCAACTCACTGAATTTGAATTTAGCCATATTAATTATGATCTTCGCAAAAATATCAATGCATCACACTATATATTTAAGTATATTTTTTGTCAGTAACAGCATTGAGCAATTAACTAAATTCCACTAGAGGGTGGAGAAAAAAGAAAGTTTTCTATATCAGGCTGCATCTGACAGTATAATTTCCTTAATTTCATTTTTTTCCTCATACTATAGATTCAATCATTTGGATTTTTGTCTGACTTAGGGTACACTTTCCATCTTATACTTTAGGGTTTGTCCTTGATATTTGAAATATTCTTATCCTCAATGGTCTCATTATTGTGACTATTGAGCAATTAACAATTATTTTTAACAAACAAGGCGTGTTTCCTATGCCATTTAAAAATTCTGATTGTTAGCTCTTACCGGAAAATGTGTATGACAATGTGTGAACAAACCTGATTCAACACACAATTTCTTCAAGCTAAAGGTGTCCAACTGGTCTTTAGGCGAACGCTAAAAGCAAGCAGGAACGCGAACCTGTGACTATTTCTCTACTTTTCTAGGACTAAGCTACGTCATGTCAAAGACCAATGACATACTTTTGCCACTCTTGGTGCAGTCCACTTTTAAGATGTTTGCTGACCTCAAAATAGAGACTGCTGTAAGGTTGGCGGGGGGGATGACGTAAAGGCATATGAGCTTCGTGGGGAGTGCGACTGCCTTTTTTGACATTGCAACGGACACAAGCGGTCACAATGTTCTCCCAGCTATCGACCCCGCCGCGCGATCGCGGTATTACATGGTCTAGGGTCAATTCATCCCCTGTGTAACCACAATATTGACAGGCATGACCGTCACGGTGCAATATATTTCGGCGAGTCAGAGGAATTTCTTTATAAGGAACGCGCACGTAATGACGCAACCGGATCACGGTCGGCAATGGGAAATCTGAGTACAAGAATTTCCCGTTGTGTTCTAGGTGTTCTGCCTTGCCCTTGATTAACAGAACCACAGCGCGACGCCAGCTGGTTATATTGAGAGGTTCATAAGAGGCGTTTAAGACTAAAACTTTCCCCATTGATCTGCGCTCAGGGTATTAGCTTTACATAAATATTAACACAAATATACCCTGTTATGGAGACGACAATAAATTATACTTTCAAGATAATTAAAGAATTAAGTGAGGAGTTTGTAAGCAAAACTCTTAGCTCATGCTTTCCTTCTTCAGGCATCTTGTATCAATTCTTAAATGAAGGGTAAACTTCCTATTTAATCTGATATCGCTTCTAAGAGCGTGTATAGATAGATAATTTGGAAGTTTAGCCGTGGTGGGATAGGAGTCAGTACAAATGTTAAGTCGCAAGCAAATCCCTGGTGTAGTTAGTAATCAGCAGTGCGACACCTACGCGTGGTTCTCGCAACGAGCCTGGGTAGAAATTGATTTAGGGGCGTTGTCGTACAATGTACAGCAGCTGGTACAGTTGTTATCACCGCACACCGAACTAATGGCAGTAGTGAAAGCTGATGCCTATGGGCATGGAGCAGTAACAGTCGCTCAAACTGTAATCCAATCGGGAGCTAGTTGGCTGGGAGTCGCTACAGTTCCAGAAGCTATTCAATTGCGAGAAGGCGGCATTGAAGCGCCCATTTTGATTTTAGGGGCAACTCATACACCAGAGCAGATTCATGCGATCGCCCACTGGAAACTTCAGCCCACACTCTGTAGCCCTAAACAAGCTTTAGTATTTTCCGACACTCTAGAATCGATGAATTATGGTTCGCCTGTACCCGTACATATCAAATTAGACACGGGAATGTCTAGGTTGGGAACTAATTGGCAGCAAGCTGGCGAATTTGTGCAATTAGTGCAGCGCTTACCACATCTTTCCATTGCCAGTATTTATTCGCATTTGGCAACAGCAGATGATCCTGACACTACGGCAATGGAAGAACAGCATAAACGATTTGAGGAAGCGATCGCTCAAATCAAAGCAATAGGAATCCAACCGCCCTGCTTGCACTTGGCAAACTCAGCCGCCGCACTTACAGATCCGGCATTGCATTACAACATTGTGCGAGTAGGTTTAGCTGTTTACGGACTCTACCCAGCACCGCATTTACAAAATGCGATCAATCTTAAGCCTGTTTTACAACTCAAAGCACGAGTTACCCAAGTTAAAACAATTGCCGCAGGAACTGCTGTCAGCTACGGTCATCAATTTACTGCCCCGCGTGAACTCCGCCTCGCCGTCGTGGGAATTGGCTATGCTGACGGTGTGCCTCGTAGTCTTTCCAACAAAATGCAGGCGTTGATTCGTGGGCAGAGGGTGTCGCAAATCGGTACAATTACGATGGATCAGTTGATGCTGGATGTGAGTGCCATACCTAATATCCAAGAAGGAGAAATAGTCACCTTACTAGGAGAACAAGGAAAAGAACAAATTTCAGCAGACGATTGGGCAGAACAACTAAATACTATTTCCTGGGAAATTCTCTGCGGGTTCAAGCATCGTCTGCCTCGTGTTGCAGTTATGTAATTGGGCATGGGGCATGGGGCATTGGTTATTAATTCATCTCCCTCATCCTCACTCTTCCTTGCCATAAATGATTTCTTATGGTAAGATGTTAAACTGATGCGGATGTGGCGGAATTGGCAGACGCGCTAGATTTAGGTTCTAGTTTCGCAAGGAGTGAAGGTTCAAGTCCTTTCATCCGCATTTTGAATAGGTAAAAATGCATGAGCCTGTTGGCTCATGCATTTTTAGCTTTATGAATTAATTCATCCTCAACTGTAAGCACGAAAGTTCAATAGAGCTAAACTTCCCTGGCGTAAGAAGATTATTGTCTGTGTTTTTTAACTTTGCGATCGCTCAGTTATTGCGTAATATCAAAAATCAAATCGGATTGCTACAGATTTTGCTATCATATACTTGCCAAGTCTCAACTTCCCCTTGAGATAAGCCTAAAAGCAATATATTGAGACATATCACGGCATAGCAAGAACGGAATTAAACCAAGCTTAATAGTTGGATTCTGGGAGGTTCAAAAATTAGATGACAGCGCCTCAGCCAACAATATTTACAAACTATCATCTTTACGACCAAGATTTTTATCTGTGGATAGAGACAACTGCTAAACAATTAAAAGAAGGCAGATTTTCTGAGGTTGATTTAGAAAATCTGATCGAAGAGATTGAATGCATGGGAAGAAGTGAAAAACACGCGCTTGCGAGTAATTTAGTTGTTCTATTAATGCATCTACTAAAATATAAATACCAGCCAGAAAAACGTTCTAATAGTTGGAAAGGAACTATTAGAGAACATCGCCGCAGATTGACAATAACTTTTAAGGATAGTCCTAGTTTAAAACTATATTTCCAGGAAGTTTGGACTGAGTGCTATCAAGATGCAAGAAAGCAAGCTAGTGATGAAACTAGTTTATCGCTTGATACTTTCGGTGTAGACTCTCCGTTTACTGCCGATGAATGTTTAGATGAAGATTTTTTACCTGATTAGTGGATTGTCGATATTTAACCCACAGCATAATCTGTAAATTGGCGTTTAAATGGCGAATTAAAGCCGATGACAAACGAGAACAAACACAACGGGTGTTTATTCGGCGATCGCTATGGCATAAATATTTCTCATTTTATAAATTGGGACGCGAACAGCTAAATAAAGTTGGCGTTCTGGTTCAATTTTATCTAATGCATCCCGATAGTTTAAAAACTATCCCAACGCTATATGAAATTCTGAAACATTCGATAGACTAATAAAACTTTTAATTTCTACCACTATATGCATTTTCTAAATCTCTAACGGGAGATTGGCTAAGAAAATGTGCGATCGCACATTTTGGACAACCAGAAAAATTCGCCTGGATATGTGGTTAATTTCACGCCTTTTTCTGGTACTCTTACGATTCCTTGTAAATTATGTTTTATTTTATCAAAAAAATCAGTATTATCCCTGTAGTCACAACAGGGGTATTTAATGAAAAGTGGCTTCATATAGTTCTTACTGCTTAAAAAATAGATTTTACTTAAGTGTAAATACAGAAGCTCAAATATATCCCTGCATATAAAATCAGTATTATTCCTGTGGTCAGATTGGGGTGACTCAATGGAAAGTGGCTTCATCTAGTCTTGACATTTTTATGTCTTAATTCTCAAAAGATGTTTGTAAATCTCAGTAACAGTAAGTAAATTAATCACAATTTATGAATTTACTAAGATTTGCTCATCTGAAATAACGCTACTGTCGTTGAGTTTCCCCACAAATCTAGATGTAAACTGATGTACTTTAAAATACAAAAGTTTAATGCCTTTTACTTGATTTCAATTGTGGAATAACTCTGCACAAATTTAGCTTACACGGATCGAATTTAGCTGAAGTAAAAGCAAAATGAGCACAACTCCTATAGGTAGCTACAGGTTGTTCCAGAAACTACATCCGCTATCTCTTTTGGCACAATTAACCAGTCGGCGTGCTACAGGTTGCTTAAGCGTATTTACCGGGATAGTTTCTTGGTCAATTTATCTAGAGGACGGTAAACTTACTTATGCCTCCTATTCAGATAAACTGTTTGAGCGGCTTGACAGTCACTTGCGACGCTTGAGTCAGCAAATCTTTACTCTCAACAGCGCCACTCGCGTGCAGATGCGACTGATGTTTGAGACGAAGAATGAACATCAATCAATACCAAATGCAGATTACCAAGCTATTTGTTGGTTAGTAAATCAGAACTATATTACTTCTGTGCAAGCAGGAAACCTGATAGACGAATTGGCAAAAGAAGTACTGGAATCATTTCTGTGTTTAAAAGAAGGTAGCTATGAATTCAGTCTAGAAAGCTCTTTGGATGAACTACCAAAGTTTTGTCGCCTAGACTTGCGGTTACTTGTTGAACATTGTCAAAAGCAGTTACGAAATCGGCAAAATATCCAATCATCAATTCCGGCTGGTGGGGGTTCCCAAGTTTTATCTACAACCCAACTGTCTCAAGTTAAGCCGCAGCTACAAATAAAACTTGGGCAAAAATTACCGAAACCAATCAATTTTGATGTTCCTGAGAATAATCAAACGACTCAGCCATCTGTTGGCAAAAAACTATATACAATTGCCTGCATTGATGATAGCCAAACAGTTTTGAATTCCATCAAACACTTTTTGGATGAAAACACATTTTCAGTTGTGTTAATCAACGATCCGGTAAAAGCTTTAATGCAAATTCTTCGGAGTAAGCCTGATCTGATTTTACTCGATGTTGAAATGCCAAGTTTAGATGGCTACGAGTTATGTTCCTTATTAAGGAAACATTCAGCTTTTAAAAATACACCTATTATTATGGTGACTGGTAGAACAGGATTTATCGACAGGGCAAAGGCTAAAATGGTCAGGTCATCAGGATATTTGACTAAACCTTTTACACAATCAGAATTGCTAAAAATGGTTTTTAAGCATCTTGGTTAATTTAATATTTCCAATAACTATAACCAAATTTAATCGCCTTAATTTAGTTTTTAGGAGATTTAATAGTGAGCCTGACTTTGCTTGGCACAATTCTGATTGTAGAAGATTCTCCCAGTGAATTGGAATTAATGAGCCATTATCTTAAAGAGAGTGGTTACAACGTAATTAAAGCAAGTGGTGCAAAAGAAGCTTTAGAAAAAGCTGTGTTAGAAAAACCAGATGCGATCGTTACTGATGTAGTAATGCCAGAAATGAGTGGATTTGAATTGTGTCGTTCTTTGAGAAGAAATCCGATTACTGCAAAAGTGCCGATTGTGATTTGTAGTTCCAAAAATCAAGAAATTGATCGTTTGTGGGCGACGAGGCAAGGTGCAGATGCCTATATAACTAAACCTTACACCCGCGAACATCTCCTACGTACTATTAAATCAGTGGTAATTTGAATCAATGACTAGTACAAACATTATTCTTTCTCCAAAACCAATCCAAAGCAACTTAGCGGATGGTTATCTGAAGTTTCAGCTAAATCAACAGACTAGTGCTGTTTTATCAATGAGGCATACCCAAGAAGCAATTATTGTGCCTATTGAATCTATCACCTCGATGCCCAATATGCCTCCCTGTATATTAGGATTAATGAATTGGCGAAGTCGGATAATTTGGGTAGTTGATTTGCCAAGAATGCTCAATTTAGAATCTCTAGATTATCGATCGCGACAGTACAATGCGATCGTTATCCAAGTGGAATCATTAGTATTGGCCTTAGTTGTGCAAGAAATAAAAGGTACAACCAAGTTCGTAGCTGATGCTATTCATTCTCCTATAGGACAAGTAGCATCCAGTTTAGTTCCTTATTTATGTGGGTGCGTTGTGCAACAGGAAGAAACCTTACTGGTATTAGATGCACAGGCAATTGGACAGTCTTCTATTCTCCGCAGTGATTAAGGTGTATTACTAAAAAATAGTTTTTAGTGTTCTTATTCACATACTTAGGAAAACTACTTTATGTTTAATAAAACTGACACAAACAAGAACAATAGCGCTCAAAACAGAGCGTCACTGATTTCATCACAAAAAGCTATTGGGACTGTAGTAAAGCTACCAAATAAGCCTAATACTGAAACTGCTAATAATGTTTCTTGGAATCAGGCTATTGCTTATTTTACAAAGCTAGGATTGGTTAAGAAAGCGACTATTTTAGCGATCGCAATCGGTACAATACCAGTACTAGGCATAGGCGCGATCGCTTTTGGTTTTGCCAACAAATCAATTACTAAGCAAATTACTCAATCTCAACAAGCCGAAGCCACTGGCTTAAGTGATAAAGTTAACCGTTTCATGTTGGAACGTTACGGTGATATTCAAGTAATATCAAGTTTGCCTTTTTTGACAAATCTCCAAGCTAGTGGAAGTGCCACTACTCAAGAAAAGCAAGCAGTTCTAGATCGGGTTGTTAAAGCTTATAAAGCTTATGACAGTGTTGCTGTTTTTGATCGGCAAGGTAACTTGATTGTTCAATCCACAAGCGAACCCCTAGACAATCAAAAAGACCGTAGCTATTTTCAAGACGTTTTGCAAAAAGATATTCCTGTCATTAGCAAACCAGAAGCAGCAAAAAATACTGGTGTAATAAATATTTATATAGCTGCACCTGTTAAAAATACATTTACGGGTCAAACTATCGGCGTGGTGCGATCGCGTATGCCCGTAAAATCTTTAGGGGAAGTAATCAAAAACTACGTAGTCAATGGGCAACAATATCATTTGCTCGATGCTTCGGGAACAGTTTTCTTGAGTCCACAACAGAAAATTTTGGGGAAGGAGGCGAAGGAAGAGTATCGCACTTTACCTAAGCTGCTGACAGCTAAAAAGATAGATAGTTTTATAGAAGTTCCTAAAACTTACAAAAAACAAGAACTAGTCAGCTACGTACCAGCCAGTAAGCTAGATGGATTACCTGATTTAAACTGGCAGGTACTTTTATCTACAGACACAGCAATTGTATTTGAGCCGCAAAGACAATTGTTGTGGACTATAGCCATCGGTACAGCACTGACAGCATTTATTGTTGGTGCGATCGCATCTCGGTTAGCTAAACTCACTACACAGCCAATTCTCAATGCGACTGCGGCATTAGCGAAGCTAGGTCAAGGTAAATTTAATACCCGTCTGGAAATCGAAAGAGAAGACGAATTAGGGGTATTGAGTGCAAATATCAACCAGATGGCCGAACAATTACAAGTCTTAGTTAAGGAACAAGAACTGGACGTTGAAGGGGCAAAATTACTAGCAGATATTACCCTACGAATTCGGAGAATTCTCAAAATTGAAGATATTTATCATGCAGCAGTGAAGGAAGTTCAGCGATCGCTAAAAACAGACCGGGTAATTATTTATAGTCTGAATCCAAATACTTGGGATGGCGTTGTTGTTGCTGAATCGGTTGCTGGCGATTGGCCCAAAATGCTCGGAGTGAAAATTGATGACCCCTATTTTCGGGAACGTTATATAGAAAATTATCACGATGGACAGGTGCAAGCGGTTAGCAATATTCATCAAGACCAAAGTTTGAAAAATGCCAATAGTTACATGCAACTGTTGGAAAAATTTGCTGTCAAAGCTAATTTAATCGTACCGATTCTTGCCCAAGAGCAACTTTTAGGCTTATTAATTGCTCATCATTGCGAAACTCCTCGTATTTGGCAACAGCCGGAAATTGACTTGTTTCAACAGATAGCAACTCAAGTCGGCTATGCCTTAGAACAAGCAAAGTTATTAGAGGAGATAGAACAAGCCAGGAATGTTGCTGTTATCGGTTCTGACGACGAACGGCATCAAAAAGAAACACTGCAACAGCAACTTTTAGAACTGCTCAGTGATGTAGAAGGTGCAGCTAGAGGCGACTTAACAGTACGTGCAGACGTGACTGCTGGAGAAATCGGCACTGTAGCCGATTTTTTCAACTCTATTGTCGAAAGCCTCCGAGATATTGTTACCCAAGTTAAACAAGCTGCTACGCAAGTGAATACTGCCGTCGGCTCTAATGAAGGAGCTATCCGCGACTTAGCAGAAGAAGCACTCACCCAATCTGCCGAAATCAACCGCACCCTCAATGCTGTTGACCAAATGACCCAATCCATGCAAGCCGTAGCCGAAAGCGCCGAAAAAGCTGCCTTCATTGCTAATCATGCTGCTCACACCGCTACCAAGAGTGGACACGCGATGGATTTGACAGTCCAAAATATCCTGTCTTTGCGCGAAACTGTTGGTGAAACTGCTAAGAAAGTGAAACGTTTGGGAGAATCTTCTCAACAAATTTCTCGCGTCGTGTCCTTGATTAACCAAATCGCAATTCAAACCAACTTGCTTGCCATTAACGCCGGCATTGAAGCCGCGCGTGCGGGTGAAGAAGGCCAAGGTTTTGCCGTCGTGGCCGAAGAAGTTGGCGAATTAGCAGTCCGCAGTGCCGCAGCAACCCAAGAAATTGAACAAATTGTTGAAAATATCCAACGAGAAACCAGTGAAGTGGTGCAGGCGATGGAAATAGGCACTACCCAAGTGGTAGAAGGTACCCGCATTGTGGAGGAGGCTAAACAAAGTCTGGGTCAAATTTTGGATGTATCGCGTCAAATTGACTCTTTAGTGCAGTCAATTTCTACTGCAACTGCATCTCAGGTAGAAACATCGCAAAGTGTTAGCCAATTGATGAAAGATATCGCTGCTATATCACAGCGCACTAGCGATTCTTCTCGTCAAGTTTCCGAATCTTTGCAACAAACTGTGGAAATTTCCCAGCAGTTGCAAGAGACTGTTGAGACTTTTAAAGTTAGTTAAGTCAAACACCCTCTAAAACTAATTACAGCTATTTTCAGGTAAATTAACCACATCTTTTTTATCTCACGCAAAGGCGCAAAGGCGCAAAGGAAGAAATGTGTAATTATGCTACAAAACAAAGAATTAGAAATCCAGATGCAGTTTCTGGAAGAAGCAACTGATTACATAAATACCTTAGAAGGGGTATTGTTAGAAATCGATACTACTAACCGGATCGATTTGGATAAAATTAATGCTGCACTCCGAGCTACTCATTCTATCAAAGGTGGCGCGGGGATGATGGGATTTAAATCACTAAGTGATTTAGCTCACCGTCTGGAAGATTCCTTTAAAGTTTTAAAAACTAAAAAAAATTCTCTAGAAATTGATACTCAGTTACAAAGTTTATTGCTATCTGGAGTTGACTGGCTGCGTCAGATTGTAGAATTGCTGGCAGAAGGAAATGTTGTCGAAGATGACTGGTTAGCAACTTTCTGTCACCCAATTTTTGATGAGTTGCGCGATCGCTTGGGAGATCCTACCCCTGAGGATGCCTCAAGTATGCTATCCCTAGAAGATGGACAAGACGTCATCCCCTTGCTATTTGGAACAGAAGTAGAAGAGTGTTTGCAGCGTCTAGAATCTATATTGGCAGATAGCGAACAGCCTGGTTTGCATGAAGAAGTTGTGATCATGGCAGCTGAATTGGGCGGTTTGGGGGAAATGCTTCAGTTGGGAGCTTTTACCAAACTTTGTGAGTCTGTAACGCAGCAATTGGGAGCAGCTGTTAACAGCGAACGCATTCCCGAAATTGCTCAGTTAGCACTGCAAGCATGGCGGCGATCGCAAGCTTTGATACTGACAAATCAACTAGATAACTTGCCTACAGAAATTAACTTGGGTAGTTATACACAATCTGAACTACTTTCAAAAATAGAAATAATACCCCAATTTGTTGCTCCAGATGTAGAAGATCACAGAGAGATCCTCGATACAGAAGTAGTGTCAACATCTGTTTGGCAACCAGAAAACATAAGAGAAAATTGGACTAATGATCAAGCGTTGGCGCAGCCCAGCGCAGGTATCGCTGCTAATTTCACATTTGTAGATGCAGAGTTTGCGGATGACGTTAATGGTGTCAATGTCACCGAGCAAAATCCAATATTTGCTAGAGAAAATAATTATCCAGATGCCAGAGTTGGCGAAAGTAAAGAGCGGGAAAATCATGAAAATACCGTCCGAGTTCCTAGCAAACAATTAGAGCAAATTAATGATTTGTTTGGTGAACTAATTGTTCAACGCAATGGGTTAAACTCGCAACTAGAAAGATTACGCAAACTCGTTCGTAACCTCAGCCAGCGTGTACAAGTTCTCGACCGAGAAAACCAGGATTTACATACAGCCTATGATAAAATTTCCACTCAAGCTGCCATGTCTGCTGGGGTGCGTTTGCAAGCTGAAAATGATCACCAAATACAAGACATAGACAGGGGATTTGATGCCTTAGAAATGGATCGCTATAACGAATTAAATCTGCGATCGCAGGAAGTTATGGAAACCATTGTTCAGGTACAGGAAGTCACAACTGATGTGCAACTCAGTGTAGATGATACCGATCAAATTGCTCGTAAACTAAACAAAACATCAAAACAGTTACAGACAAAACTAAATCATATTCGGATGCGGCCACTGTCTGATTTAGTTGAACGTTTTCCTAGAGCTTTGCGCGATTTAAATGTAGAGTATGGGAAAAATGTCCAATTAAAAATTGAAGGTGGTAACACTTTAATTGAACGCAGCATTTTAGAAGCTTTAAACGAACCTTTAATGCATCTGTTAAGGAATGCCTTCGATCATGGTATTGAAGATTTGGCCACCCGCCGCCTTTTAGGGAAACCAGAACAAGGATTGATTGAAATTAAAGCAACTCATCGCAGTAATCGCACCATCATTACTATCCGTGATGATGGTTGGGGTATTTCTCTGGAGAAAATTCGCACCCGCGCCCTAACTATGGGATTGGATGCTTCTCTACTCGCTAATGCTACTGATGAAGAACTGTTATCACTAATTTTTGAAGCAGGTTTTACCACCTCCGAGCAAGTGACAGCATTATCTGGTCGCGGTGTCGGTATGGATGTGGTTCGCAACAACCTCAAACTAATTCGAGGAGATGTCAAAGTTGATACGGAGCCGGGAGTTGGTACTACCTTCACCCTATCAGTACCGTTTACACTTTCCGTTGCGCGAGTTCTGCTAGTAGAAATCAACAAAATGCTGTTGGCATTTCCCACAGATGTCATTTCAGAAATATTTTTACTCCAAAACGAGCAAGTTTTCCAAATGGCAGGTAGCGAAGTCTTAAATTGGCAAGGAACCATGTTGCCACTGATTCGCTTGACTCGCTACTTAGAGTTTAATTGTCTGCGCTACGATAGCCCAGAATTAGAGACTCCCGCAGCCATTAATGCTAACAGCGTCTTAGTAGTCAAAGGTAATAATCAGCCAGTCGCTATTCAAATAGACCGTTGCTGGGGTGAACAAGAAGTTGCTATCCGCCAAGTTGAAGGAAATATACCTTTACCTGAAGGCTTTAGCAACTGTACAATTCTCGGTGATGGTCGAGTAGTGCCATTAGTTAATGCCAACGAATTACTGTATTGGATTGCTACGAATCGGCGGACTTCCAGAGGCACTCAATTACCATCAGCAAGGTTAAAAACACCGTTCCTCATATTTGATGAAGACAAAATATCAGCAGCTTCTATTAAGCAGAAAGGTACAATTTTGATTGTCGATGACTCGATTAATGTTCGTCGCTTTTTAGCTCTGACTCTTGAAAAAGGCGGGTATCAAGTAGAACAAGCTAAAGACGGTCAAGATGCCTTAGAAAAACTCCACGGTGGATTGAGAGTTGAAGCAGTAATTTGTGATATTGAAATGCCTCGCCTTGATGGTTATGGCTTTTTAGGTAAGGTAAATTCAGATGTTGATACAAAAAATATCCCAGTTGCTATGCTGACTTCTCGTAGCAGCAACAAACATCGGCAACTAGCTATGCAATTAGGTGCTAGAGCTTACTTTTCTAAACCTTACAATGAACAAGAATTACTGCAAACGCTGGAAGAAATAATTTGCACAGCAGCATGAAAGGCAGCATCTAATTGAATTCGGAATTTGGTATTATCTCGTTCTTATAGCGGTTCTTGCTTGAATCGCGATCGCGGGTAGTATATTTGTTGGTAGTCTGGCTTGGCTGGCGAAGAGAAAGCAAGCAGCATTTACCAAGGCAAAGGTATAATTACATCCTAGAATAAATTCGCAAATAGTTTAAATACAAAGCCCGCTCCGAAGTTCTGAGTGGGCTTTGTATTTTATGGGCAATTAGTCAGACATAATATCAATTACCTGAAACTAAAATCCTTCCAGGAACCTTTATATTAAGCCTCAATTTTTACACCCTTCCAGAAGGCGACATAGCCCTCAATATTTTTAGCCTTTTCCTTAGTGGTGGGATAGTACCAAGCAGCGTCTTTATTAACTTGCCCATCGACTTCGATGGTGTAGTAGCTAGCAACACCTTTCCAAGGACAAGTACTCTGGGTGTTACTTTCTTGAAAATACTGCTTGTTAATGCTGTCAGCAGGAAAATAATAGTTACTTTCTACAATTACGGTTTTATCGCTCTCGGCTAAAACAGTTCCATTCCAAATTGCTTTCGGCATAAGTGACTTTGCGAATAAACTTTACATATATATTTTGACACTTCTAAGGCTGCAAGTGCCTTGACGGTTAGAAGTCGTGGCTACAAAAACAAAACCAGCCGACGCGGGTTAAAATTTTTACTAGTATGACCTCAGCGATCGCACTCTCCACAATAGAGTTAATTAACAATTTTCAACTCTCGACGGCTGAGGGTTGAGCGCAGCGATGCACTGAGCTTGCCGTTCGCGTAGCGTCTCGTAGAGAAGTGTCGAAACCCGCAGATCCCTAACTGTAACACTGACGGCTGTTGTTACTGCGTAGGCGTAGCCCGTCGTAGACATCGCTACTACACTCTCGACCAAAGCACTAGAGAAAACAGGCGAAAATATTGGTGATGCTTTATGGACTACAGCTTGTGCGTTAGTTAAGAACACACAAGCGGACATGACTAATGAACTTGTTGTAGTGACTACAGCTTGTTCATTTGTCGCAAATGCTTATGTTGAAGTGATTACAG
Organism: Nostoc sp. WHI; assembly: GCF_015714725.1. Taxonomy (GTDB): domain Bacteria; phylum Cyanobacteriota; class Cyanobacteriia; order Cyanobacteriales; family Nostocaceae; genus Nostoc. The sequence goes on along the minus strand of NZ_WBKM01000109.1, from coordinate 18,993 downwards.
CTTAAGCAAAACTTATTAATCAACAAGTTGTAGTGATTACAGCTTGTTCATTTGTCGCAAATGCTTATGTTGAAGTGATTACAGCTTAAGCAAAACTTATTAATGAACTTGTTGTAGTGACTACAGCTTATTCATGTGTGGCAAACGCTTATTTTGAAGTTACTACAGCTTTGGGGGGGTGGGGTGCAACGACTGTGGGAATCATAACTAATTATTCGGACATGATATCAGTAAACCAAAAAGTTTTTCTCCAGAGAGCGATCGCTAATCATAGCTAAATAGACTAAAGAGATACTAAATATATAATTACTGCTTATGCTACTCTGAAAAGGTTCAAAAAATGAAATGATGAAAGTAGTGTGTAGGATATTGGCTAAAAAAATTGTCAGAAGAACTGGCTTTAACAGACTCAAAAACCCTTGAAGAGGTTATTGAGTGTTGCGTAAAACTATCAGGCTGTTGCTTTGGACTGAGATATAGTAGATGATTTTATCAAGAACTGGTAATTAAATCGTTACGCATTTTTATAATCAGAAAATGCCAAAAAAATCCTCCGAACGTTATCCAGAAAACTGGTTAGATATCGCTCTATTAGTGAAACAATCTGTGGACTGACATTGTTCTAAGTGTGGGTTGCAATGTGTTCGTCCCGGTGATGATACCAAAAAAGTTACCCGTTCCCTAAGTCACATTAGAGCTAGCAAAAATTTATGTCTAAATTTTCAACTTGGATAGAGCTTCTGAGTTATAGAGCAATACATCAGGCTGACAAAATAGCTTATATCTTTCTTCAAGAAGGTGAAAAAGAAACACTTAGACTATCTTATCAACAGTTGGATACATTATCACGAGCGATCGCTTCCCAGTTACAATCTCTGCAATTAACGGGTGAACGAGCTTTATTACTTTATCCACCAGGTCTAGAATTTATCGCTGCCTTTTTTGGATGTTTATATGCTGGCGTGATAGCTGTACCAGCTTATCCACCCCGACCGAATCAGAAAATGACAAGGTTATCTGCGATCGTATCTGATGCTTCGGCAAATGTTGCACTCACAACTAATTCTCTGTTAAAAGATATCAATAATAGCTTTGTCCAAGACTCAGAACTAAATACACTGCACATTCTGGCTACAGATAATATAGATAGCAATCAAGCCCCAAATTGGCAAAAACTGGAAGTCAACAGCGATACTCTAGCTTTTCTTCAATACACTTCTGGTTCTACAGGCACACCAAAGGGAGTGATGGTGAGTCACGACAACTTGCTGCACAATTGCGAGTATATGAGGCAAGCATTTGCATTTACGCCAGAAAGTGTTGCTGTATCTTGGCTTCCTAGCTTTCATGATATGGGACTCATTTTAGGTATTCTCGAACCCTTGTATACGAATTTTCCAGTAATCTTGATGCCACCGACAGCGTTTGTTCAGCAACCAATTCGATGGCTACAGGCAATTTCGCACTATAAAGCAACCCATTCTGGTGGCCCGAACTTTGCCTATGAACTTTGCATCAACAGGATTACACAGGAGCAATTAGCAACCCTCGACCTCAGCACTTGGCGTTTCGCCTACAACGGTGCAGAACCCGTCCGCCGCCACACCTTAGAACGATTTACCGAAAAATTCCAGCCTTGTGGTTTCAAATCTAACTTCTTATATCCCTGTTATGGTATGGCTGAAGCAACGTTGATGATTTCTGGAGGACTAGGCGAAGCAGAACCAGTTTACTGTACTATTAAAGCCGATGAATTAGCACAAAATCAAATTGTAAAAGCATTATCGAATACCCAAAATGTGAGGCATTTAGTAGGGTGTGGACGCGAATGGCTTGATACCAAAATCGTCATTGCTAACCCAGAATCGCTCACACAATGCCTTCCCAATCAAGTAGGCGAGATTTGGATATCGGGACGTAGTGTGACTCAAGGTTATTGGCAGCGACCAGAGCAGACCGAGCAAACCTTTAAGGCACAATTAAGGGATACTAAAGAAGAACCGTTTCTGCGTACTGGGGATTTGGGATTTTTAAAGGATGGTGAATTATTTATCACGGGACGACTCAAAGATGTAATTATTATTAGAGGTCGCAACCATTATCCCCAAGACATTGAACTGACGGTGCAACAGAGTCACCCAGCTTTAAGACCTGATTCCGGTGCTGCGTTTGCTGTAGAAGTAGATGGAGAAGAACGATTAGTTGTAGTTCAAGAAGTGCATCGTAATTACCTGCGGGAACTGAATGTCGATGAGGTAGTTGGGGCAATCTGTGAAGCAGTATCAGAGCAGCATGAGTTACAAGTTTATGCAGTGTTGCTGCTCAAAACGGCGAGTATTTTAAAGACATCCAGTGGTAAGATTCAGCGCCATGCTTGCAAAAATGGATTTTTGATGGGAAATCTAAATATTGTGGGAGAGTGGCGACAGAATCTTAACGAAAGAAGCGTTTAAGAGTTCTTTTAGGCTACTGACCATTGTTTTTTATCTCCTAGTAGAGTTTCGTTTGTTTTTTAGGTCATGCCTTTTGCTTATTATAAAGTTAAATCAATGGCAATAAATTGTACACCAAGCGATCGCCGAGCTTGTAGGTTGGGTTGAGTAGCGACATCAAAAAAGTTACATCTAACTTTTGAGGTTATGTTGCTCAAAGCAGTGCGATCGCCAACAGAAACGCAGGTCTGACCAAAGTTGCCGAAGATGTGAGTTAAAATACCGATATCTTCAATAACTACTCACGCAGAACGCCCCGAAAAAAGCGATCGCTATGCTTCAGTATCCTCATCTCGAACAAGCGCTAAAATATCACTTCGGTTATGATCAATTCCGCCCCGGACAACGGCAAATTATCGAAGATGCGCTGCAAAATCGAGATTTAATGGTTGTGATGCCGACTGGTGGGGGGAAATCTCTGTGTTTTCAGTTACCGGCACTGTTGAAAAATGGTTTAACGGTGGTGGTGTCGCCATTAATTGCTTTGATGCAAGACCAAGTAGAAGCACTGCGAAATAATAATATTAATGCAACATTTCTCAATAGCAGCTTGAATGCTTACCAGGTGCGATCGCGGGAAGAAGCCATACTCAGTGGTAAAGTAAAATTACTATACGTCGCCCCTGAACGTCTGCTGAGTGAAAGATTTCTACCGTTTCTCGATTTAGTTAAAGAAAAAATCGGTATTTCTAGTTTTGCTATTGATGAAGCGCACTGCGTTTCTGAGTGGGGACACGATTTTCGTCCAGAATATCGCCAGTTAAAATCTTTGAGAAAACGCTATCCTGATGTTCCTACTGTCGCCCTCACCGCCACAGCAACCGATCGCGTTCGTAGTGATATCATTCAACAATTAGGGCTGAAGCAACCTAGCATCCATCTTGCCAGTTTTAACCGGGAAAATCTTTATTACGAAGTTCGTCCTAAAACTAAATATGCTTACGCTGAATTGTTAGAACTAATTCGAGAAACTGAAGGTTCGACAATTATTTATTCTTTAACTCGGAAAAAAGTTGATGAACTTACTTTTAAACTGCAAAATGAGCAAGTTATTGTTTTGCCTTATCACGCCGGATTAACTGATGAGGAACGTAGTAGTAATCAAACGCGATTTATTCGAGATGATGTCCGAGTTATGGTGGCAACAGTCGCCTTTGGCATGGGAATTAATAAACCCGATGTGCGGTTGGTAGTTCACTTTGATCTGCCCAGAAATATAGAAAGTTATTATCAAGAATCGGGTCGGGCAGGTAGAGACGGAGAACCATCTCGGTGTACAATATTTTTCAGCTTTGGTGATGTTAAAACAATTGAATGGAGTATTGATCAAAAAAATGATCCTCAAGAACAGTTGATTGCTAAACAACAACTGCGGCAGATGATCGATTACGCAGAAGGCACTGATTGTCGGCGAACGATTCAACTGGGTTATTTTGGAGAAAGGTTTCCTGGGAATTGCGGTAACTGTGACAATTGTCGTCATCCCAAACCCATGCAAGATTGGACAACTGAAGCCATGAAGTTTTTATCTTGTGTGGCACGTTGCAAAGAAAGATTTGGGATGCTACACATAATTGATGTGTTGCGGGGGGCAAAAAAAGACAAAATTATCCAGTACGAACACGATAAACTTTCTACCTATGGTATTGGCAAAGATAGAACTCTAGATGAATGGCGAATGTTGGGGCGATCGCTTTTACATCAAGGCTTAATAGAACAGACTAGCGATGGTTACTCAGTTTTAAAACTAAATGCCTTAAGTTGGCAAGTAATGCGAAAACAACGCCCAGTTTCGCTAGCTGTAACCACAGTCCAAAAGATTACCTGGGAACAGGGGAGTGAAAAAGCAGAAGAAGCAGAAGTATTATTACAGAAATTGCGATCGCTACGTAAACAATTAGCTGATGAACAATCTGTACCACCTTACGTCATCTTCCACGATTCCACTTTAAAAGTGATGGTACAGGTACAACCCCAAACATTAGTTGAATTTGCCAAACTTTCTGGTGTAGGTAGTCACAAACTCGCTCAATATGGCGAAAAGTTTATTACAGAAATTCGCGCCTACCGCCAAGAAAAAGGGTTGCAAAATAAATCTGTTACTTCCGCTTCCGTATCATCTCCCAATTCATCTTCTTACACCGAATTACAGACATTACAATTACATCAACAAGGTTTAAACATCGCTCAAATTGCCCAAAAACGCAACCTTAGTCCGGCAACAGTTAGCAATCATTTAGAGAAATTAATTGAAAAAAATCAGCCAGTTGATTTAAATCAATTAGTACCTCTAGAACATCAAAAAAAAATTTGGCAAGTTTTAGAAGTACTTGGTGATATTTCCCTCACTCCCATCAAAGAACAACTAGGTGAAAGCTACACTTTTGATGAAATTCGCTTATTACGGAGTAAGTGGCGGCGCGAAAATCGTAAGTGATGATTTGCTTAGGACGAGTAATAAAATCGAATCAATCATTGTTTCGTTATGAATGACAAACTTTTCCTCGTTCCCAGGCGGAGCCTGGGAATGCATTCATTGAGTCTCTGGCTCAATGTCTAACTGGAGGCAGCAGCTCCTAATTAGCCATTCCCATGCTCTGCATGGGAACGAGAGAACAATGGGAAATCGAGCTTTTTTCGACTTTTGTGTATACCGTAGCCTGCTCCCCCTGCCTCCCTTAACAGATAAATTTGCTTAACCCAAGCGTATTGGGCTTTAGGGGCGTACAGATTCTCGATATGCTACACGATGCCTACGGCGGCAAGCTACGCAAAACTACATAATTCGGTAAAATTGGGTAAAGCAATTTTTGCGCTTGTTAAATAAAGGCATCAGCAAACCCATGCAACTGAAACTCAGTGCATCTCAACTTCCCTTCGCTTCCTTTTTGTTAATTGCCCCCTTTTTCCTGTGGGGGACGGCAATGGTAGCCATGAAAGGAGTCATACCCCATACCACACCGCTATTCATGGCGGGAGTGCGTCTGATACCAGCAGGGGTGTTAATTCTGATAGCAGCAGCATTTATGGGTAAACCCCAGCCCAAGGGTCAGGCTGCATGGCTGTGGATTGCCTTATTTGCCCTAGTAGATGGAACTTTGTTTCAAGGCTTTTTAGCAGAAGGATTAGTCAGAACCAGTGCGGGGTTAGGGTCTGTGATGATTGACTCGCAACCCTTGGCTGTGGCCTTGCTGTCGTTGTGGCTATTCCAGGAACACATTGGTTTTTGGGGATGGCTGGGGCTAGGCTTGGGAGTCGCAGGCATTAGTTTAATTGGCTTACCTGATGAGTGGATTTTACATTTTTTTAACTCAGGCGCAAATATTACAATCGGCAACTGGCAAGATTTGTTTGCTAGCGGCGAGGGGTTGATGCTGTTAGCAGCACTGTCAATGGCAGTGGGAACAGTGTTGATTCGGTTTGTGTGCCGACATGCTGACCCAGTAAGTGCTACGGGATGGCACATGATTTTGGGTGGATTGCCACTATGGGGAATTTCATCAGTTGTCGAATCCCAGCAGTGGGAAAATCTAGGAGGATCTGATTTAGTGGCTTTGGGTTATGCTACCGTATTTGGCAGTGCGATCGCCTATGGTTTATTCTTCTACTTTGCCTCTAGTGGCAGTCTCACCAGTCTTAGTTCCCTTACCTTTCTCACACCAGTCTTTGCCCTACTATTCGGCAATCTCTTTCTCTCAGAAGTCCTCAGTTCCTTACAGTGGGTAGGTGTTTTCCTGACTTTAATTAGCATCTATCTCATCAATCAACGTGATACTTTAGCAGGGCAAAATAACGTTACAGTCACCGTCGGCGAAATAGCTAACATACAGCAACCAATTTCAGAAGCATCGGCTAAAAAATTGAACCCCCTAACCCTAGCAGTCAGAGAATCCAAAACAGAAATTTTGCCATAAGCAGTAAGTGTGTTCAATTTTGAATTTTGAATTGTTAATGTGGTATCGAAGACTTCAAAAGCACGTCCAGGCTGAAACTTGCAATATGAGGCTACGCCGTTCTTCAATCTTGATATTTACCTGTTTTTCTTGCCTGGGTTTTTACCCAAATCGCGCAAGCACAGCCACTCCTAACCTAGCGCCTGAAATTTTAGAACTTGCACAAGCTAGTTCAAGGGTTTCTACCAGTCCGGCTGTTTTAAGCCTTGGTAGTCAAGGAACAGATGTGCAGAGACTACAAACTCAATTAAAGCAGTTGGGATACTACAGTGGCGTAATAGATGGAAAGTACAGCCCCAGTACGGAAATTGCTGTAGCTAAATTTCAGAAAGTAAAGGGTTTAAAAGTAGATGGTATTACTGGTCTGGCGACTAGGGGGAGACTGCAAGCAGCTTTGGCTGCCAAAGCTGCCAAAAAAAATCAGTTTGTCAGTTCTTCACTAGTGGCCTCTCCAGCGCGGGCTTCCAAGCCAACTGCACAACCCACACCAACCGAGAGAGGTTTTGTCTGGTGGTTAGTAGTTGGCATCGGAGTTCTAGGATTTATTGGCGCACCTCTGTACCTGCTCACGTGGTTTCGTAAGGTCAAAAAATTGCAAAAGTCCGAAGTATCAGATACTAAAAGTTTGAGTGAAGCTAACAAAGAGGTGATTACACCACCTTTAGTAGAGACTGTAACTAATCCAGAAACAGCTACACAACTACTGCTAACAGAAAAAACTTCTCGTCTGGCTAAACTCAATATCGTTGATGAATTAATTCAAGACTTACGCAGTGCTGAACCAACGAAGCGGCGCAAAGCTATTTGGGATTTGGGTCAACAGGGAGATTCGCGGGCAATTCAACCTATGGTTAACCTAATGATTGATGCCGATTCTCAAGAAAGCAGCTTAATTTTGGCAGCTTTGGCAGAAATTGGCACCCGCACACTCAAACCGATGAACCGTGCTTTAGCAATCTCACTCCAAGATGAAAGTCCACAGGTGCGGCAAAATGCAATTCGTGACCTGACGCGTGTTTATGACATGATGAGTCAAATGAGTCAGATGTTACATCATGCGCTAAATGACCCAGATGCCGAAGTGCAAGCAACGGCACGATATGCTTTGACTCAGATGAATCGAATGCGTGCCTTGCCGGAACAACAGAGTCTACCGGAAGAAGAAGAAGATTCCCACAACGATTCAAAACTATAAGCCTAAAAATATTTCAACTGGACTTGGATGTTAGTGTTTGGTCCTGCCACCAAAAATGCTGCTTCGCCAAATTTGGGTGCACTTGTGCGAACTTCAGGGTTGCTGGAAAACCCAAAGCCTTCGCTTGGTATGCCAAAGGCATTACTATTGAGAGTGCGGTCATTATTCTGATCGTGAATAATAGCAACGGCGTAACTACCTGCTTTCAAGTTCTCAAAGGTCATAAGCAGGGGAGTGTCAGTAATTTTAATACACTGTCTTTGTAATACGCGATCGCCATCGCTGGGAAATCCTTTACTACTAGTAAATATATTCGCACAAACTTGTCCCTCTTTATTCTTCAATCCATCAATTTCTACGGTCAGTTTGCCGTTAAAATTTGCTTTAGCACTAAATGGCCATGCCAGATTTCCCAAGACTGCTAACAGTAGCATACTAATTTTCAATTCTTTTACCATAAAACTTTTACTAAGGTGGGTTTTGACTTTGATTGCGATCGCGTAGTCCGTCGTAGGTATCGCGCAGATTCATGCTGACATTATTTAGCTAATATCCACAAGCATCTTGTTATATTTTATCTATGGATTTGTTTATAAATCCCACCTGTTCGCAAAATACCTTTTTTCCAATCTCCCGCTTTGTTGCTATACCACCTCAAAATAAATTTACTAGCGTGATGTCGGTCAAAGCAACAATTTGACTGTTACAAAAATGTAGAAAATAACAAGAGTTTATAAACTCTGGCGAGTAATGCAACTGGCGAAAATATAATACTGATACTCGCTCACGGGTATCAAAGGTTCATCAACGATGCTCAAAGGTTCATCAACGATGCTCAGAGGTTCATCAACGATGCTCAGAGGTTCATTTACGAACCTTCGAGCCTTAGCGAATCAAATTTGCAGCTACATAAATAAAGTCCGCCTACACGGACTGATGATTTGAAAATCACCTGCTAGAATTTTGTCTGTGTAGGCGCGGTTTATAACTGCCAACCTAATGCTAAATTTATTCAGCTTCAATAAAACCTTTAATCGTTTCCACCGATACGCTCACAAGTGGATTTTTGAATATGGCATCTAATGCCTGTTTTAATGCTTCCGTGCCACCTGATTTTAACGCATTGAGCAATCTAGCTTTAATTGTAGGATTGCGCTTGATTTCCTGATGAATTTCTGCAACTACAATATCCGGGTTTTGAGATTCGACTATTGTGGGGTTTGTCTTTGCCAGTTGTTCTAGCAATTGCTGAATCTCTTTTGCTGCTTCTGCCAGATTTTGTTTTTGTGCTGGTGTATAGTGGGCAGTAACATAACCTTGATTAGTTTCAATTATTTGAACGATTCCAGGTTGATTGATGTTGAATTTAGAACCTTGAGAATTTTCTGACATAGTTTTGTCTTGGACTGGGGGAGAAGTTGCGATCGCATGATTGTAGTAATTGCAATTATCTTGAATTGCTGTAATCACTTCTAGTATTGTGTATGTACGGTTTTCAACTGTTAATATCATCTCAGAAAGTTTAGATAGTAGTTCAGGAATAAAAATATCTTTTTTATTTAATACATAGGCAGCATATGCAGCAAAGTCAGAGTTTTCGTCTTGTAAAGCTTTTAGTATATGAGTAAATATAGTGTTATTTAAATTATTAACGCCAATTTGAGCTAACCAATGGACACAATCAAAGCGAACTCTCCAGTGTTCATTATCTAAAGCTTGTACAAGAGCATTAATTGCCTCCGCAGTACCAATTTGACCCAACAAATAGACAGCAGTTTTACGAATAGCAGGGTTTTCGTCTAGCAAGTTTTGGCACAGAGAATTAACTGTTGCCTCCTGACGAATTCTATCTATATCGAAAGAATGGGGATAACTGTATCCAAGTATACCTTGACTTCTTTTAATTGGCCCTAATCCCAAAAATATCCCAGGCCAACTTCTAATATTAGAAAAAGCATTAGAGTGAACATCAAAACCTCTATCCGCCAAATTTTGAATTAGCTCAGGAATCTGTTCCTTACCGCATATTTGCGCTAACTTCTCAAGAGCAAAGCTACGAACAACGTTGTCTTCTTTATCTAAAACCTCTATTAAATCAGAAATAGCTGCTTCACCAGCTATATCACCCAAAAGGTAGATAGCCTGCTGACAAATCATTATATTTTCATCTTTTACAGCTTGTTTTAGAGCAGGAATTATTATTTTAGTCCCAATTTTTTCTAGGGCATCCAATGCCTCCCGACGAATCCAATCGTTTTCATCTTGCAACGCCTGACTCAGAGCAACAATAGTTGCCTCATTAGCAATTTTTCCTAGCGCTTTGGTAGCAAACCAACGAACACTATTATCTTGATTTTCTAGAGCTTTGAACAGAAGGGGAATTGCACAATTCGAGCGTGTGGTTCCTAAAAGCCATATTTTAAGTTGTTGAGGAATTTTTAGTTTGGCAATTAAACCAACAGGTTCTTCCCCAAACTCTCGCTTTACCTCACCTGCCAATCTTGATCCTAACTTCAAATCTACTTCTAGGGCTAACTTAACCACTCGCAGCGCCTGCACTTCATTATCCACCAGCGCAAACATCAGCGCTAAGGGTTCTGTCCATTTGAAATAATTTAGATAATCCCGTTTCAGCTTGTCATTATTAATATCGGGAAGCTGTTGTAATAACCTTTCAGCAGCATAATATTCCTGAAGCAACAGGTGATGAAACTCAATGTAATCCGGGTCACTCGCTACTTGGAGCAAATGCCATTCCAACAAATCCTCTAACCACTCATGAGCCTTTTCCATGTTCGTGACATCGGGTGTGCGTTCGCCAGCCAGAAAAATGGCTAGTGTTCTCTCTGCCTCATCCTTACGAATAGTTCTGGGTTTATAAGGAGCGATATGCGGATCACCTTGAACCGTAAAAGCGAGATAGCTTAGTAGATGGGACGTAAAACGACGCGATTCCTCAGAAACGTTTTTAAGTCGTCCGGGTTTAAATTCCTCATACCGTCGTGCAAATTCCTTGCGGAACAGATCGCCTCGGTTTGTAGGAATTTCATCACCATTCTGCTCAAAAATATCGCACAAAAACTTCAGCAACAGTGGCGTTTCTGCTAACTCTCGAAGCTGCCCCTTAATCTGCCGCCACAGTTCCCCACCCGTTTCAGGCAAACGCTTTTGAATAAACTCCCATATCTGAGGTTCAGTCAGTGGCAACATCACTAGTTTTTTAGGAATGTCTAAATTCGAGCTTGAACCAAGTTCTCGCGTGGTAAAGATTAAAGGAGACTTTGAATCAGTACATAACTGTCTAAATTCATCTACTTCCTGCCAAGCTTTGTCATTTGGTAATTCATTCAACCCGTCTAAGATCACCAACAATCGTTTATCGCGCAAGAGAGCTTTTAAGGTTTTCTTATTCAGGTCAAGCCACTGTTCCAGTTTTTTTTGAATTGCTGCCAACACTGAACTCCTAAGACCGCGCAGTTCAATCAGGATAGGGATTGGGGGAATTTCACTCTTGCCTTGCTCGATTGCTTCGACACAGCACCGAGACTCTTCCCACAGCAACCACCGCACCGAAGTTGATTTTCCCGACCCAGGCTTACCTACTAGCAGTATATGCTCTGGAGCATACTTCCTTAATCCTTTTAAGACATTTATTTTTTCTCTGTCTAGCGCTTCCCCTCCTGGTTGCTGTGATTGTTCTGTTTGCGCCATCAAACTCAAATCCAACCGTCTTTGAGATTTCTTCAGTTCAGATCGTTGACGGTCTAAAGCATCGGTCGGTGTATAAAATTCTTGCAAATCCCTGTATATATCGTTATCACAGAGGGATTGTAGATATGCTTGAAAATCAATGCTGTGGTCTGCAACCATGCCAGTTAATCGACCGAGGAAAGTTAAGCGCTGTTTTCTATACTACACAATAAAATATGTTTGGAGTGCATCAGCTTTCTATTGATAATCCCAGAATTGTGTTAGGTGCGATCGCTAAATCTTCAGTTTCTTCATGTACACTCATTTGACCTCTGGATGATAATTATCGTACATCTATGTTTATAAGGTAGCTTCGACTAGCGTAAGTTTACACTTCTCAAGTAATACTAAGAGAATGTTGATTTCTCAAGAGTTTTTCTATGAATACATTCTTTCATCGGTTTGGTCAATTACTTAAATATCTGCGTACCTTGACAGCAATAGGTCTGCTATGTTTGGTTGTCGCCTGGTCACTACCTGCACAAGCTGCTAGCACCATTAATTCGCAACTTGAACAGCAAGTATTACAAATTGTCCGCGAACACCCAGAGGTAATTATCAAATCTGTTCAAGCGTATCAGGAGCAACAACAACAGAAAGTAAAGCAAGCACGGCAAACATTTTTACAGGATTTAAAAACGAATTCTCAAGCGGTGATTGGTGAGTCTCCTACTACAGGTTCAGCTGAATCAAAAATTGTGCTGATAGAATTTTCAGACTTTCAATGTCCTTATTGTGCCGAGATGCATAAAACCTTAAAAAAATTGCTGGCAAAGCATCAGGATCAACTAAGATTAGTTTACAAGAATTTACCGCTAACTTCAATTCATGCTGAAGCATTGCCAGCTGCAACAGCAGCTTGGGCGGCACATCAGCAAGATAAATTTTGGGAATATGAGGATGCCTTATTTACTAATCAAAAGCAACTGGGTGAGGCGTTATATTTAGATATTGCTAAAAATCTGAATCTAGATTTGGCAAAATTTAAACGCGAGATTACCCTTGCCACTCCGGCAATTACCAAAGATATTCAGCTAGCTGAGAAGTTGGCTGTTCCTGGCACACCTTTTTTTGTAATTGATAGTCCAACTTTTTCAGGAGTGGTTGAGCTATCAGACGTTGAAAAGATATTGGCTGATGCTAGGTAAATGGGTGTATCTGGTAAAGGAACGAAAGAAACATCTCTACCAAATAGATTTATGGCGTTGCTGATTGCAGTATGAATTTTGTTTCGCGCAAAGGCGCAAAGACGCGAAGAATTTAAATTTTAGATTTTTAAAACATTAACTTTCATACCTAATTCAGCAACGCCAGATTTATTACAGAATTTGGAGAAAAGAAATGTAATACTAATTCAATTAATGAGAAATGTAATACTAATTCAATTAATGATTGCAACACACCCTTCGTTAAAGACGCGATTCATCGCGTCTCTACAGATGGTCTATTTGTCGCATTCTTTTTTCAAATTGGTATACTTTTCCTTTTCTCTTGATAAACTAATCGGCATTTAAGTTGCATGAAGGTAGGGCTGAAGCCCTTACTACAAGCGAATCATTTTGGAAAAATGAATGACGATTAGCTTACTCGCTCGCGGACGAGTCTTTGATACTCGTGAGCGATCTTTCTATACTAATTCTGTAAGCTAAAGTGCCACACCAGTAGAGTGCGTTAGCCATAGGCATAACGCCCCGTACAAAATAAGAAGCTGACAATTCAACTTCCCATTTTCTTCTGCCCCCTGCTCCCCTGCCTAGCTCCTGCCAAACACACTGCCAAGGGCACGCGCCATATTTTGCGGCTGCATTGCATCCATTGCGGCGGTAGGTTCGTAGCCGCAGTGAACCATACAATCGGCACACTTGGGATTACCGCTAGCACGGCCGTATTGACTCCAGTCAGTTTCTCCTAATAATTCCTTAAAGGTAGAGTAATAACCTTCGTTCAGCAGATAGCAAGGTTTTTGCCAACCGAGAACACTATAACTAGGGCTACCCCAAGGTGTACATTCGTAGTCTTTCTCACCAGTCAGAAAATCTAAGAACAGTGGATTGTGATTGAAGTTCCAATTTTTTTCACCAGCTTTCAAAGGAGCCAGAATTTCCCGGAATAGGGCGCGTGTTTGTTCACGGTGGAGAAAATGATCTTGATCTGGTGCCCACTCGTAACTGTATCCAGGAGAAATCATCATCCCGTCAGTATTTAGTGTTTCCAGAAAGTCGAAGAACTCTTGCATATCTTTGGGTTGAGTACCTTCAAAGATAGTAGTGTTAGTGGTGACACGAAAGCCTTTAGCTTTAGCGGCGCGAATAGCTTTGACAGCAATATCAAAAACACCTTTGCGATCGACACAATGATCGTGCAGATCCCGCATCCCATCTAGATGCACGCTAAAAGTCAAGTAAGGGGAAGGCTGAAACTTATCTAAGCTCTTTTCTAACAACAAACCATTGGTACACAAGTAAATATACTTCTTGCGCTGAATTAATCCTTGGACAATTTCATCAATTTGGGGATGTAGTAAAGGTTCTCCCCCAGGAATTGAGACAACCGGTGCGCCACACTCTTCCACTGCGGCAAAACACTGTTCTGGGGTCAGGTTTTGCTTTAAAATTTCCGTTGGATGCTGGATCTTACCACAACCTGTACAAGCGAGATTGCACCGAAAAAGAGGTTCTAACATCAATACTAAAGGGAAGCGTTTACGTCCTTTCAAACGCTGAGTAACAAGATACTTCCCAATATCCATAGCTTGTTGTAAATTAACTGCCATTGTTGCGATCGCTCCTCTTTATATATCTAAAAACACCACATTAGGGATGCACATCTGTGCTAGCTAGCCTACTATATTTACTTGATGTGCAACTTATCCTTAAAACCCCACTTCCATTCCTCTCCCCCACAGGGCTATGGTGTACACAAGTTTCTTGACTCGCACCTTTGATGCATCGACGTGCACCTTTGTTGCATCGACTCGCACCTTTGATGCATCGACGTGCACCTTTGATGCATCGCCCTGCACCTTTGATGCATCGACGTGCACCTTTGTTGCATCGACGTGCACCTTTGATGCATCGACGTGCACCTTTGATGCATTGACTCGCACCTTTGATGCATCGCCCTGCAAAAATTAACCCACCCTACACGCAGCAACTTTAAAAGACTTGTGTGTACAGTGATTCGATAACTTGTGTGTACACCGTAGCCCCACAGAGAGAGAGGCTTTAATTCTTGCTCCCCTTCCCTTGTAGGGAAGGAGTTGAGGGTTAGGTCTGAGAGAAAGTTGCACACGGCGTTATTATTTTTCATTTCACATACCCCTGAGCAACAAACCAATCCACAGCATCCTTAAGTGCCGCCTTCAGCGAAGATTGAGGTAGACCCAACTCTCGTACAGCCTTTGCCGCATCGTAATACATAGGTTGTTTCGCCATCCGAACGCCATCCAATGGCACTGAGGGCGATTTTCCCAGTGCTGCGAGGATCTTTTCATCAACCCAGGCAACACTAAGGGGCAACCAAGGGGGTACAGTTCGTTGAGGTGCCAGCAAGCCTGTGATGTCGGCGAGTTGTTCCAGTAGTTGCTTCAGACTAAGGTTTTGATGACCTAGTATATAGCGATCGCCTGATTTACCGTGCTGCAAAGCTAGTAAATGTCCCCATGCCACATCCCGCACATCAATAAAATTCAAACCAGTATCTAAATAAAAGGGCATTTGCCGTTGCAAAAACCGTAAGATTATATCACCTGTGGGGGTCGGTTTGATATCTAACGACCCAATGGGGCTGCTGGGATTGACTATAACTACCTCCTGACCTGAATTAGCGGCTTCCATAGCTATTTGTTCAGCCAGAAACTTTGACTTTTTGTAGTTACCCACCAACTTTTCTAAAGGACTCTGATGTGTTTCATTCACAACTTCCCCAGGTGATCCTACCCCAATTGCCGCCACTGAACTCGTGTAGACGGTGCGCTCAATGTCAGCCTTACTAGCTGCTGTTAACACATTGCGCGTACCTTGCACATTGTGACGATAAAGTAATTCCCGGTCTGCTTGCCACAAAGAATAATGGGCTGCAACATGAAATAGGTATTGACAACCTACCATCTGTCGCCAAAGGTTTGGATCATTCAAATCGCCTTTGACAATTTCCACCTCCAAGCCGCGTAGATTCTCCAGGTTGCTGCTTGAGCGTACCAGTGCTTTAACTGTGTAACCCTGTTGCAGCAACAAGCGTACTAAGTGGGCACCAATAAAACCCGTCCCCCCTGTGACAAAAACCTTTTGATATTTGGGATTTAGCAATTTTGGATTTCCTGTTTTGAATAGCGACTGGGGACAGTTAAACTAATTCGTGATTAAGTTTTGCAACAGAGATTTTAATTAGACATCAAAGCTTGCTGCTCCTTTTTTTATTCTCGTAATAAAGTCAACTCTGCATCTGAGAGGTTGTTTGAAAAGTGGTTGGCTGTGATTTTAGGTACTCAGAGATCCCCCCTAGCCCCCCTTAAAAAGGGGGGAACCGGAATCAAAGTCCCCCTTTTTAAGGGGAGCCACTGCGTTGGGCGGGTTTCCCGACTTGAAGCACGTGGCGTGGATTTAGGGGGATCTGGAACGTTTTGCTACCGACAAGAGGACTTTTCAAACATCCTCTGAGAGCGATCGCACAGAGGTTTATCAAACTCACATTGCAAGTAACTCAGTTGCCCAGTCTGTGATAATATAAGTCTCAAAGATAAGTATTTTTACTATTACAAATTGTTAAGGATCAAGTATGGAACCTATTTCTCTAATTATTGCAGCTTTAGGCGCTGGTGCGATCGCTGCTACTAAAGATACCGCAGGAACAGCCGTTAAAGATGCCTATCAGGGATTGAAAACGTTGATTAAGAAGAAGTTTGAAAGTGAACCAAAAGCCCAAATGGTTCTGGAAGAACACGAAACAGATCCTGAAACATATAATGCACCACTTAAAAAGAAATTAGCTGAAGCTGGTGTTGATCAAGATGCGGAAATTATTAAGTTAGCGCAGGAGTTACTGAAACAGGAAAAGCCTGAAGAGTCAGCAGCAGGTAAGTATGACACAGTGTTTCAAGCAGAAGTTAAGGGCGCGCAGGTTGGCGATGGCAACAAACAGGAAAATAAATTTGGCTAGAAGCCACTGGAGTCTCTAGATGGCTGAGGAGAGTTCTAACTATAATTCAACGTTTCAAAATGAAGTCAAAGGTGCTGTAGTTGGTGAAGGAAACATTATCTACAACTACTTCTACTCTAGGGAAGAAGTAAAACCTGTTGATTTTGCGATCGCTGTTGATGAATATCTGCCTTGTCCTTATCAGGGTTTGTTTCATTTTGGCCCCAATGAGGCTGAGTTTTTCTTTGGGCGTGAAATATTTATAGAAGAACTTTATAGTGCAACTAAAACCAATAATTTTATTCCGGTGTTAGGTGCATCAGGAAGCGGTAAATCTTCGGTGGTATTAGCTGGATTAGTCCCTAAGTTGCAAAAAGCAGGTCATTGGCAGTTTACTCACTTTCGTCCTGGTTCTGATCCTTTCCATGCGATCGCTTTAGCTCTTGTTCCTCTTTATACACCTGATTTAGATCAAACTGACCAAATTGCCCAAGCCCGAAAGATGGCTGGTTACTTGCAAGATGGCTCTGTTCCTCTCTCAGACGTTTTTGCTAAAATTCGGCAAAATCACCCTAATCATCGGGTGCTACTGATTGCTGACCAATTTGAAGAAATTTACACACTCTGTAACAATCAGGAAATACGCCGTAAGTTTCTCGACTGCTTATTAGCCAGTCTAGAAACTCCTATTTCTCTGTCTTCATCGGCTACGGTGTTGGTGACAACGATGCGGGCAGATTTTTTGGGAAATGCTCTCTCCTATCGTCCCTTTGCTGATGTCTTGCAAAATGCTGACTTGAAACTGGGGCCGATGAATCGGAAAGAACTAACAGAAGTCATTGAAAAACCTGCCCAAAAATTAGGGGTGACATTTGAAACAGGACTGGTAGAACGCATTCTGGATGATGTGGAAGACCAACCGGGAAATTTACCTTTGCTAGAGTTTGCATTAACAGAGTTGTGGAACAAGCGATCGGGTAAACTATTAACTCACAAAATCTATGAAGAAATTGGTCAAGTAGAAGGTGCGTTAGCGCGCCATGCTGATGAAAAATATGGCAACTTGACAGATGACGAGAAAGAAAAAGTCCGGCGGATTTTTATTCAATTGGTACGTCCGGGTGAGGGAGCAGAGGATACAAGACGCATAGCGATGAAAGCGGAATTGGGGGAGCAAAGCTGGTCTTTGGTAAAAAAATTAGCTGATGCTCGGTTGGTGGTGACAAGTCGCAATCTCAGCAGTCAAGAAACGGTGGAGGTAGTTCATGAAGCTCTGATTCGTAATTGGGGAGAATTGCGAGAATGGATGAATACAAGCCGCGTTTTTAGAGCTTGGCAAGAGCGACTGCGAGGAGCAAAGGGACAATGGGAAGCAACGAATCGAGATTCGGGTTCATTGTTGCGTGGTGCAGCTTTGGCGGAGGCAGAAGAAAAACTGAAGGAACGCCCAGAAGATTTAATTGATGAGAAAGAATTTATTGAGCAGAGTATCCAAGAACAACAGCGCCTCAAACAAGCCGAAGCAGCTCGCAGAAAGCGCGAAATCAGAACCGCCTGGGGGATTGCGGCTGGTTCTTTGGTGGCGATGGTAATTAGCGGTGGATTGGGTTTCACGGCATGGAATCAGAAAAACCAATCGGAACTCAATCAAGCCGAATCTCTTGGTCGATATTCTTTGTCTCTATTGAATGAAAATAAACACTTAGAGGCTTTTGTCCAAGCAATCAAGGCGGGAAAATTTCTGCAAAGCCAACATACAACTAACCCAGAGGTAATGAATGCTTTGCAGGTAGTTAGTTTTTCAGGAACAGAACGCAACCGCTTGCAAGGACATGATGGCTTTGTCAGGAGCGTCAGTTTTAGCGCCGACGGCAAGACATTGGCTTCTGGCAGTGATGACAACACGATCAAACTCTGGAATCTAGAGACAGGAAAGGAAATCCGCACCCTCAAGGGACATGATGGCATTGTCTTAAGCGTCAGTTTTAGCGCCGACGGCAAGACATTGGCTTCTGGCAGTGATGACAAGATGATCAAACTCTGGAATCTAGAGACAGGAAAGGAAATCCGCACCTTCAAAGGACATGATGGCTTTGTCCATAGCGTCAATTTTAGCGCCGACGGCAAGACATTGGCTTCTGGCAGTAAGGACAAGACGATCAAACTCTGGAATTTAGAGACAGGAAAGGAAATCCGCACCCTCAAAGGACATGATGGCTTTGTCTCTAGCGTCAGTTTTAGCGCCGACGGCAAGACATTGGCTTCTGGCAGTGATGACAAGACGATCAAACTCTGGAATCTAGAGACAGGAAAGGAAATCCGCACCCTCAAGGGACATGATCGCTCTGTCTATAGCGTCAGTTTTAGCGCCGACGGCAAGACATTGGCTTCTGGCAGTGATGACAAGACGATCAAACTCTGGAATCTAGAGACAGGAAAGGAAATCCGCACCCTCAAGGGACATGAT
>NZ_WBKM01000069.1 GCF_015714725.1 Nostoc sp. WHI | reverse complement strand
CTCCAATCTTATATGGGCACATTAATGCATCAAAAATTAAATGTGTCCCTGCCTCTACTAAAATAACTAATCTAACTTTGGGAAATGCTGCTCGTGTACCAGGACGACTACCTTTCCCGACCAAAAACCCTTGCATTTTCATCACTATCTGGGATATCTAAGCAAGTTCCATCAATTCCCGTCAATTCGTAGCCCGTTTATAAAACCTCCAATTGTTTCGCTGTTTGCCATTGGTCGCACCAAGCGATGAAACAATTGCGTCATTACCCCCGCACCTAGTCGCTGTCTGGCTTGGGTAATAGCTGATTTACACGGGATACGCCAATATTTACCAACTTTTACCCATGCCTCTGAAAGACCATCAATGAGATTTTTTAGTACATCTCGCATTGAATCTCTCGACCACAGGCTCATTGCTATTATTAGACAAATGACTAGATGTGCTGGTAACGAACGATGGCGTTCCTCTTCTACTTTAGTTTTAGCGATCGCTTGTTCGATTGAACTTACTGGGATAGCGACCTCTATCGCTTTGAATATCTCCGTACTTTGTATCTTGGGAGACACTAATGAGAATTCTTTGAGATGCACTGTGCTTGATTTCCATTTTTGGAAACAATGCCTATTTTATAGCTATTCGAGCCTTAACTGAACCGTATTGCCCTATATTTTGCTGTACTTTTTTATTTGTTAAATGTGTTACACCTGTAACAGACATAAACATTGAAATTAATCTTGATGTGATTTCAGTTATTGCTAATGATTAATTCTTTTTTAATGAAAGTGAATTAAATAAAAAAACATCTTAATATTGAAAAATAAATATTGACAAACAGGTGAGACTTTACAAGCATTATCACCGACATCATGCATGGGAAACAATAGAAAAACGCATAGCTAATGACTAATGTACTATGGCTACAAGGTGGTGCTTGTTCAGGCAACACCATGTCATTTCTCAACGCCGAAGAACCGACAGTCTGCGATTTAATTGCTGACTTTGGCATCAAGTTACTTTGGCATCCCTCCTTGGGAGTGGAACTGGGTAACAATTTGCAAACATTGTTGCGGGATTGTATTTCTGGCACGATTCCTTTAGATATCTTGGTATTTGAAGGCAGTGTTGTCAACGCCCCCAACGGCACAGGCGAATGGAATCGTTTTGCCGATCGCGCCATGAAAGATTGGTTAATAGACCTCGCCAAAGTTGCTCAATTTATTGTAGCGGTAGGAGACTGTGCGACATGGGGAGGAATTCCAGCCATGTCACCCAATCCTAGCGAATCGGAAGGCTTACAATTTCTCAAACGTCAAGAAGGCGGTTTTTTAGGGAAAGACTTTGTATCGCAAGCCGGATTACCTGTAATTAATATACCTGGATGTCCCGCCCATCCCGACTGGATTACGCAGATATTAGTTGCGATCGCTACTGGACGCATAGCAGACATTGCTTTCGATGAACTAAATCGTCCTCAAACCTTCTTCAACACCTATACCCAAACAGGTTGTACCCGCAACGTCCACTTTGCCTACAAAGCATCAACCGCGGAATTTGGTCAGCGTAAAGGCTGCCTATTTTATGACTTGGGTTGTCGCGGCCCCATGACTCATTCTTCCTGCAACCGCATCTTATGGAACCGCGTCTCCTCCAAAACTCGCGCCGGAATGCCTTGTTTAGGTTGCACTGAACCAGAATTTCCCTTCTTTGACCTTAAACCAGGAACTGTATTTAAAACCCAAACAGTGATGGGAGTTCCGAAAGAATTACCACCAGGAGTCAACAAAAAAGATTACGCCTTACTCACAATGGTTGCAAAAGATGCAGCACCACCTTGGGCAGAAGAAGACTTTTTTACAGTTTAGGGAATGGGGCATGGGGCATGGGGCATTGGGCATTGGTTATTTCTCCCTCATCTCCCACTCCCCTTAACAATTATTGGAGAAAAGAATGGGAATTAAATCATTAGATATATCGCCTGTTGGTAGAGTTGAAGGCGATTTAGATGTCCGAGTTGATATTGAGAATGGGCGGGTAGTCAACGCCTGGACACACGCCGAATTATTTCGTGGATTTGAAGTTATCCTGCGTGGTAAAGACCCCCAAGCCGGATTAATTGTCACACCTCGAATTTGCGGAATTTGCGGCGGTTCTCACCTAACTTGTGCATCTTGGGCATTAGATACAGCTTGGGAAACAGAAGTTCCTCGCAATGCAATTTTAGCCAGAAATCTCGGTCAAATTGTCGAGACAATTCAAAGCATCCCCCGCTACTTTTATGGTTTATTTGCCATTGATTTAACTAATAAAAAATACCGCCATAGTCGCTTTTATGACGAAGCTGTTAGACGCTTTGCTGCTTTTACAGGTAAATCTTACGAACTAGGCATCACAATTTCTGCCAAACCTGTAGAAATTTATGCACTATTGGGCGGACAATGGCCTCATTCCAGCTACATGGTTCCCGGTGGCGTGATGTGCGCCCCCACTCTCACAGACATTACCCGCGCTTGGGCGCTTCTCGAATATTTCCGCACTAATTGGTTAGAACCAGTGTGGTTGGGTTGTTCTTTAGAACGCTACGAACAAATTCAAACTTATGATGACTTTAGAAACTGGTTGGATGAAGACCGCAATCATCGAGATTCCGACTTAGGTTTTTATTGGCGCATGGGTTTAGATATTGGTTTAGATAGATATGGTGCTGGTGTTGGCAAATATGTAACTTGGGGATATTTAGCCCATGAAGATAAATACCAAAAGCCGACTATTGAAGGACGAAATGCGGCGATGATTATGAAAGGTGGAGTGTATGATAGCTTCGCAGATACTCACACCTTAATGGATCAGTCATTTACCCGCGAGAATACAACTCACTCTTGGTACGATGAAGGGACAGCAGACATTCACCCTAGCGATCGCACCACAAAACCCACTGCAATTAATACCAAAGACTTCGATAACGCCTACTCTTGGTCGAGTGCAGTCCTTCACAAAGATTTTGGACGTTTGGAAACCGGCCCTTTAGCGCGTCAGTTAGTTGCAGGTGGTAAACATGGCGAATCTTGGCAACACTACGACGGCTTGATCCTCGATGTCTTCAAACAAATGGGTGGTGCTAGTATTCATGTGCGTCAGTTAGCACGAGTTCACGAACTTGTCAAGTTATATCGGCAAGCCGAACACTGTTTGCGCGAATTCAAGTTAAACGACCCCTGGTATATCAAACCTACAGAAAAAGATGGACGTGGTTGGGGTGCAACAGAAGCAGCGCGGGGTTCTCTGTGTCATTGGGTAGAAGTGGAGGGTGGTAAGATTAAGAACTACCAAGTCATCGCCCCCGGTACTTGGAATATCGGGCCTCGTGACGGTGAAGGTATTCGAGGCCCAATTGAAGAAGCTTTAATTGGGACACCCATTTACGATTCTAGCGATCCGGTGGAAGTTGGTCATGTGGCGCGATCGTTTGATTCATGTTTGGTGTGTACAGTTCATGCCCACGATGCCAAAACAGGTGAAGAGTTAGCGCGTTTTCGGACTGCTTAAAAAACACTAATAGCTAATGGTTAATTCTCACTTAGTTAATCATTAGCTCATTATTCATTACATTTAAAATCAGGGATTTAAATATAACAGCATATTTCAATACTAAATATTTATATGTGTTAATAATGCAGCGAAAAATAACTTTAAATTCAGCACTGAGCTTTTTCATTTGCCTGCTCCAATGAACTGTTAAATACTGCTTTACTCGTGTTGTAGATAAAACCGTTCAACGAAATCGACAATTAAATCACATGGGTCTTCACCTCTTTCCTTAATAAAGAGCATTTCTTTCAGATGCTCCTTTGTCATGAAGAGAATAATTTTGCGACGCCGACTGTAAATATTATTTCGCTGGATATGAGCACCATCATTGGGAAGCTTACTACACACCATTATTGCAAGCTTACCCATAGGCTCAGTCAAGTAGTTTTCAGTTTGAATCACCTCCTCATGACCAATATCTGTTAATTCGTAATTTTTGAACTCAAAAAGCACCATTCTTGCTTCAAGTTCCCGAAGAAGCAAGCCCCATCCGTGTTTCTCATCAAAATTACGATTTGGAAATACCGCATCTCGTCGATTTGTACCGGAGTAAGTTCGTGGTTGAATAATTGGCCTGACCAACGGCGGAACAAATAGAAATTCAAGAATTTCTACACACAGTTCCTCAAACTCTCGCCAACCTTTTTGGCCAGCAGGACTGTTATCAAGCCGATTGATGAAATCAGTAATTCGGCTCATCAAGCATGACCCATGCTGGCACTAAAGTACTTGGAAACTAGATCGGTGTTCTGAAGCAGAAGCCGCTTTAACTCTGTTCCATCTACAACACGAATTGGGATACCGATTACTTTTGGAGCATTGCTTACCCAATCAAGAGCAACAGATGTAAGCTTTCCGTTTGTAACAAGCAGTGCCTTATTAATTTTTGGATCGTTCTTCACATAACTAACCAATTGACTCAGTGTCCGTAAGTCAGCACGAGAATGACGGTAAAATTTCATTTCGACTGCGTAAACCTCACGAGTTTCAGCACCAAACGGATCTTTTTGTCGAAATTCAACAACAGCATCAATGCCTGAATCACTTTGCTTACTCTCCGATTGCAGGTTGACAAAACCAAGTTTCTGAAGAAGGTCTACAACTAGTTGCTCGAAGGTTTGTGGAGACAATTTTTCAAAGTCAATCTTTTGAGTAGATATGAGTGCGTTAGCAAGCTTTTCCAAGTTCTCTTCTATTCCGCTTCTCATATCAAACCACTGATAACTGGCAAGTGATAATGGAATATCACAATCCTTCAAAAGGACAGGCAAGAATGTGATATCTCGGCTTTGCAGTTCCTTGAGTACAGCTTCAGTTTCATTGCTTAACCAATGGAAGTTTACCGAATGTTTGGACAGTAGAACAAGCAGATAGGCACTTGCTGAAACAGCAACACGAATAGATTCAGCCCAATGCCCTCCTGGATAGAGTTCATAATCATCCCATACATCAAGATTTCGCGATCGCAGTCCATCCACAATTGCTCTCGCAACTGCCTCATCAGCACTTGCATAACTTACAAAAATTCGTGGTTTCGTATCCAAGTTGTATTCAAGATTGGTCATCTTCAAGTCTTTGAACAGGAACATTACTCATAGTCTACTAAACCACAATCTGTGACACCAGATTTTTGCCTATAGCAGTTCAGCTTATAGTTATAGATTTTAGAGAAAAATATTCAATTATTTTAGAATGGCATAGCGATCGCTTACGGTAAGCCCTGACTTTTCACGTTATGTGGAAAAGCTAACGATTAACCTAACCCCCTAACCCCCAACTCGTCGCGGGAAGGGGGAAAATTCAAAGTCTCTCTCCTTTTAGGAGAGAGATTTAGAGAGAGGTTTTCCAGATACCGTGAAAAGTCAGACGGTAAGCCAATCATACAAAATCCTAACTATAAGCGATCGCTCTTCTAATTCAGTGCAACCAGCTAGTAAAATTTAACTAATTTCTGGATAGGAGCGACGCTAAGTTGGTTCCGTTTCGCTCCTCATCAAATCGACTCAATAGTTTAGGGCAAGATAAAGGGCATTTTGTAGTACCAGATGATTTCAACGCGCCAATGCCCGAAGAAATTTTGGCAGCATTTGAAGGCGGTGAGGAGTGAAACTCTATCGGCGACTCCATTTGCTATTTCGGCGTACTCATTTGCTATTTCGGCGTACTCATTTGCTATTTCGGCGTACTCATTTGCTATTTCGGCGTACCCATTTGCTATTTCGGCGTACCCATTTGCTATTTTGGCGTACTCATTTGTTATTTCGGCGTACTCATTTGTTATTTCGGCGTACTCATTTGCTATTTCGGCGTACTCATTTGCTATTTCGGCATACTCATTTGCTATTTCGGCGATGACTGCTGCTTATTGCGTTCATCCCCAAACAACAGACTGACCTAGACAATCTAGATTGCAATCAGCTACAACGCTGTGTTATGCCGCACGCACTCGTAACTTATCAACAGTTACAATATCTTTACCTACGATTTCTCAATTCTGAAAAATACTAGGGGGTTGCCATTCACGATTTTTTCGTCCACCTTTGTCATGCCTATTCTTTCTATTACTTTTTGTGATTCAAGGTTTGGGCGATCGCAGCTTGCTAAAAGATACTGATAGTTAAGTTCATCAAAAGAATATTCGAGTATCTTAGTTGCAGCTTCGGTAGCATAGCCTTTTTTGGTTGCTTCAGGCAGCAAAGCATAAACTAATTGTAACCGTTCACAGGATAAGAAACGCTACAGTCAAAAATGGGTTACTGAGGTGGTAGATTAAGAGGCATGGATGAAAACTGCCTCGCCTACGGAATTGAAATTTCCGACTCAGATTGGGAAAAGACTCCAGCCAGCATCAAACAACTGGTGGAGAAAATGGGGCAGCATATAAAGCAATCAGAAAAAAGGCTGGCGGAACTTGAGGTCAAATATCAAGAGTTATTAGAAAAAATCAATTGCACATCAAAAAATTCCAGCATTCCCCCATCGTCAGATCCACTTCATGCGGAAAAAAAACCAGAAAAAAACAAGAGTGGTAAAAAGCGAGGAGGGCAACCAGGACACAAGGGTCATAGTCGG
>NZ_WBKM01000007.1 GCF_015714725.1 Nostoc sp. WHI | reverse complement strand
CCCTACTCCCTACTCCCTACTCCCTACTCCCTACTCCCTACTTTTTACCCATAGGTCAGATACTCTTGCCCTTAGCTTTCGTAATTTTTTCTAGCCAATTTTTAGGGTGGGCATTGCCCACCACAATTATTATCCCATCACCTCTGCTGTCTTTTTCTTATCTAACTTGAGAATCAACACTCCCAAAGGTGGCAAACACAAATCCAGCGAATAGGGACGACTATGTAATGACCAATCATCTGTCCACTTACCGCCTAAGTTGCCCATATTGCTGCCGCCATACTTGCGCGCATCACTATTAAACAACTCAGTATAAAATCCCTTTTCCGGTAAACCAATGCGGTAGTGAGAATAGGGTTGCGGTGTGAAATTGCAAACCACGATCGCAAAATCATCAGAATCCTTGTCACGCCGGATAAAGGAAACTACACTATGACGGTTGTCGCTACAATCAATCCACTCAAACCCCTCTTGAGCAAAATCCTGGGTGTACAAAACTGGTTCAGAACGGTAGAGATGGTTCAAATCGTGGAAAAACGTTTTTAACTGTTGGTGCGCTTCATGCTGCAATAAATGCCACTCCAAATCTGTCCAATCATTCCACTCACTCCACTGCCCAAACTCCATGCTCATAAACATGGTTTTCTTACCTGGGTGAGCAAACATATAGCCAAATAAACAACGCACATTCGCTAACTTCTGCCATGTATCCCCCGGCATTTTACCGATGATATTGCTTTTGCCATGCACCACTTCATCGTGAGACAGAGCCAGCATGAAGTTCTCGCTGTGGTTGTACCACATACTAAAGGTGATATTGTTTTGATGGAACTGACGGAACCAAGGGTCCATGCTGAAGTAATCCAGCATATCGTGCATCCACCCCATATTCCACTTCAAGTTAAAACCCAGTCCCCCTGTGTAGGTAGGCCAAGATACCATTGGCCAAGAAGTAGATTCTTCAGCAATTGAGAGAATACCGGGGAAATAGCTAAAGATGATGTGATTTACCTGACGCACAAAATCTGCTGCTTCTAGGTTTTCTCTACCGCCGTACTTGTTGGGCAGCCATTCTCCTGGTTTACGACAATAGTCGTTATAGATCATTGAGGCAACAGCATCGACACGAATTCCGTCAATGTGGTACTTGTCAAACCAAAAGAGAGCATTTGCTGCTAGGAAATTACTGACTTCATGACGACTGTAGTTGAACACCAAAGTACCCCATTCTTTGTGTTCGCCTTTGCGGGGGTCAGCGTGTTCGTACAGGTGGCTACCATCAAAGAAAGCTAAACCATGCCCATCTTTAGGAAAGTGACCGGGAACCCAATCTACAATTACCCCAACATTATTTTGGTGACATTTGTCAACAAAATACATAAAATCTTCGGGGCTGCCAAAACGGGAGGTGGGAGCATAATACCCAGTTACTTGATAACCCCAAGAACCATCAAAGGGATGCTCTGCAATGGGTAACAATTCTAGATGGGTATATCCTAATTCTTTGACATAAGGAATAAGTCGGTCTGCCAGTTCTCGGTAGGTAAGGAAGCGTGCACCTGGCTTCAGTTCGGAAACGATAACTACCGGTTCGGTTTCACCATTGGGGAGTTTAGCTGGTTCGGCACTCGAAGCGTGTAACCAAGAACCTAAATGTACTTCGTAGACTGAGATAGGCTGGGTAAGGGGGTCGGTGCGACGCCGCTTTTCCATCCAATCTTCGTCATCCCATTTATAAGCATTTAAATCAGTGACAATGGATGCTGTTTTTGGGCGCGGTTCCTGCTGAAAACCGTAGGGATCGGATTTTTCGTAAATATGTCCTTCAAAATTTTTGATTTCATATTTGTAATGCTCTCCCACACCGATTTCAGGAATAAACAATTCCCAAACGCCCGTGCGTCCTTTACGCATCTGATTTTTACGTCCATCCCAGAGGTTGAAATCTCCCAACAATGAGACATTACGGGCATTGGGTGCCCAAACGGCAAAATAAACGCCCTTAACGCCGTTTATTTCCGTGGGGTGCGCTCCTAGTTTTTCATAGATGCGGTGATGGTTGCCTTCAGCAAACAAATGCAAGTCAAAGTCTGTTAAGCCGGGAGAGCGGAAAGCGTAAGGGTCATAGATGACACGCTCATGTTCCCCTTCTTTAATCCGTAACTGGTAGTTTGCCAGTGCTGCGGTTTCAATCGTGCATTCAAAAAAGTGAGGATCATGCACTGTTTGCATTGGGTATTCCTTGCGTTGCTCAGGAATAACTACCCATGCGGCACTTGCATTCGGTAGGTAGGCTCGCACAGCCCAGACAGTTTTGCCGTCTTGTTCTATAAGATGAGAACCTAGTATTTCAAAGGGATCGTTATGCTGATTCCAAACGATGCGGTTAACCTGTTCAGGGGCAATCGTGGTCATGGACATGAAGCTACCTAAGTAAAATAACGTGATTGACTAAATCTACTTTTTTAATATGTATACATATTCTTTACATTTATTTGCAATTTTGCTGCTACCGTTATC
>NZ_WBKM01000002.1 GCF_015714725.1 Nostoc sp. WHI | reverse complement strand
AGAAATTACCTTTTACGTGCCTATCGTGAAAGGCGTTTAAATTACGCTAAAGTCATAACTCAAAAACTACCTATTGGCAGTGGTGCAATTGAGAGTTTAATCCGCCAAGTTGTCAATTTAAGAATCAAAGGAAACAGTAAATTTTGGTTGAAAGACAATGCAGAAATTATATTACATCTGCGCTGTCAATGGATAGCTGGAAGTTGGGATAATTTTTGTATTTCTATCTTTAATTCCTTTATTAAACCTCAAACTGCTTGATTAATTTTATACTTGCGTTCTCATCTTTAGCTATTGGTTGCTGTAATTGATACTAAATATCAAAGGCTTGTTACAGATATTTTGGGAAATAATCGTCAAATGACTTACTAGCAATCTTTTTGAGATATCTCATCAAGATGAATTCTCCTGCGAATCAATATTTTATTTGTAAATAAAATCACTCCGTACTTGAATATAATTTTTAGCGATCGCACTTTTTTTGTCCGACCTCACAAAATCGCATTGCTCCCTGTCTCATGAGTTACGTACTCCCATGCATAATCTCCACGGCTGGGCGCAACTATTGCTAACTGAATCTGAGATGGATGAAGCACTGAAAATTGAGGGATTGGAAACCATTGAGCGAAATGCTCGTCTACAAGTTCGCTTAATTGACGATTTGTTGGATCTGGCTAGGATGCAGAAGGGCGAGATGAATTTGGAAATCGAACCTGTTGACCTAGCAAGTGTAATTCGGTCAGCAGCAGATACTATTCGATTGTCAGCCGAAACAAAGGGCATTCAAATTCAGTTACATCTTGATGCTGCTGTGTCTAATGTTTTAGGTGATGCCATTCGTTTACAACAGGTGGTTTGGAATTTGCTTTCAAATGCAATCAAGTTTAGTTCCAAGAATGAAAGTGTAGAGGTCAGGTTGGAACAAATTGAGTCTCAAGCTCAGATTACTGTTATTGATACAGGGAGGGGCATAGAAGCAGAGTTTATACCATTCGTCTTTGAACGGTTTAGTCAGCGTGACGCTTCTACTACTCGTTCTGCTGGTGGATTAGGGTTAGGACTTGCGATCGCTCTCACAATTGTAGAACTCCACAATGGCAATATCACAGCAGCCAGTGCAGGATTCGGCAAGGGTTCGACATTCACGGTGAGACTACCTATCGTGACAATGACAGAGCAGTTGAGCAATGATGAACTAGTAGTAGGAGAATTGCTGCATGGGAATAAGGAAATTGCCCAATTGCAGAACTTGTGTATTCTGGTTGTGGATGACGATGCAGATGCTCGGATGTTAATGCGGACTGTTCTTCAGAGCGCCGGGGCAGATGTATTAGTAGCGGCATCAGTAAAAGAAGCACTGGCACTTTTAGAACACCAATCGCCTGCTCTACTGATTAATGATATCAGTATGCCAGATGAGGATGGCTTTACCTTAATTCGTCAGGTTCGCTCCCGCACTATAGAGCAAGGGGGACAAATTCCAGCGATCGCTCTTACTGCTTTTGCTGAAGCCAGAAATGAGCAACGTATTTTAAAAGCAGGGTTTAAACTTTTTATTGCCAAGCCAATTGAGCCAATGGAACTTGTGGACAAGATCATTGAGGTATTAAAAACTTGATCAACAGTATAGCAATCACCTGACGGCATTCGTGGTGAGTTAACTGAAACTCACGGTTATTGCAGCGAATGGTAATGTGATAACAGTATCCTGGTTTGATCTCACGGGGTTTTCTGGACATCTTTCAGCTAGCGAGTGAGGTATTCTTGCTTGAATACCCCACTGATTACCTTACTATTCCTGTCAAATATCGCCTGACTAGCATGGTAATATTTGGCGGGGGAAGTCATGGTGTGTAAGATGGCAATAGAACTGTATCCATCATCCTTTCGTTGCGACTGTGGGCATCAATCGGATTTCTTTGAGAATACCGTCTCTGATATGAAAAACATGAGCATCCGTAAACGAGCCACTTTAGGAGACTCTGAAGATAACGAACACAGAATTGTTTTTTTCAAGAGTAAGGCAATAGAGATTATTTGTCCCCAACTCGGAACCTGCACAATAACCGACTCACAGTAACGGGCTTTAGAGATGAGTCACCACGCCTCACTGTCAGAACTCGATGCCCTCTTCGCCTCCCTCCACCATTGAGCCTTGAGATGATAATTGTAAGATGAGTGCCATGCTGACAGAATTTACCCTCGCCAGCTTCAAAAGCTACAGTACAAGCCGCTTACCCCTTGGATCGCTAACCGTACTAATCGGAGCCAATGCCGCAGGCAAAAGTAACGCCCTTGAAGGTTTGCGCTTTCTGTCATGGCTAGCACAAGGGCAAAAACTCTCCAGCATTCAATATGCGGTGAATAGTGCAGAGCGCGTTGTACGCGGTCGAGTAAATGACTTGTGCCATCGGGGAGAGTCAAATTTTACCATCGGTTGCCGTTTAGACTACCCAGACTGGAACCAACTCGATATAACCCTGAATGTGCGTGACGGAGAACTGCACATCAGTAGTGAGCGAATCGTTGGCTCGACAAGTCAAGTCCCGCTATATGACCTAGATCAGCCTTCTCAAGGAGTAGGAACTGATGTTGGTGTCGCATATAACAACTTTACAAAAGGGAAGAACAAGCCACGAGTAACGTGCAGCGATCAGATGGCTATATTCGTGCAGTTAGACACCCCTGCCCATTTTGATCCAAAGTACCCCATATCCCAAAAGATAATTCCTGAAACCGTCCGCGAATATCAACGAATTTTAAAGAACATCCTGTTTCTAGATCCCGTCCCCGCCAGAATGCGCGAGTACAGCTTCAAATCTGATAAGCGATTACAAGAAGATGGTACTAATCTTTCCAGCGTCCTGTATCGCTTGTGGGAGAACCAAGCCGAAAATCAACAGGCAATTCTCAACTTTATCCAGAGTCTACCAGAACAGGCTATAGATGGGCTAGATTTCCTTTTCGGCCCACGGGATGAAGTCATGGTGCGACTAGCAGAAACCTTTGGCAATAACCGTCGCTATTGTGAGGCGGCATTGTTATCCGATGGTACTTTGCGGGTGTTAGCGATCGCGGCGGCTATGCTATCGGCACCCGTTGGCAGTTTAGTGGTAATCGAGGAAATCGACAACGGCGTTCATCCCAACCGCGCCCAGCATCTACTCGCCAGCATCCGGGATATTGCCGAGCGGCGGAAATTGCGGGTGCTGCTTTCTACCCACAACCCAGCCCTAATGGATGCCTTACCCGATGCGGCTCTCGGTGATGTAGTGTTTTGTTTCCGAGATCCAGAGTCAGGAGATAGCCGCCTTGTACGGCTTGGGGATATGTACGATTTCCCAAGTCTGATATCTCAGGGTCCGCTCGGTCAACTGGTAACTGCTGGGGTAGTGGATCGGTTCGTCAAGTCGCCGCACACACCAGAAGATAGAAAACAGCAAGCTATGGAATGGCTGTCTCGTTTGCAGGAGTACAGCAATGAGTAGTATCTGCCTAATAGATACCAGCATATTCCTCGAAATACTGAACGTTCCCAACTATAATCAGCATAGAGCATCAGTTCTCGAAGATTTTCAGACCTATGCTCAATCTGGCTGTACTTTTTTGTTGCCTATGGCGACGATACTTGAAACAGGCAACCATATTGCCCAGAACGGCGATGGCACAATGCGAAGGAAAACCGCCTTACGTTTTGTTAAAGAAGTTAAAGAGGCATTCACAGGCGTAGCTCCCTGGAGACCTACTACATTCCCAAACACGGCAGAGATATTGGAGTGGATTGACGACTTCCCCGATCTGGCTGGCAAAAACAAAGCTCCTAATAAGCAAGAAGGAACCAGTTTCGGTGATTTTAGCATCATTCAGGAATTTCATAAGTCCTGTAATCTCTTTCAAATGAGTGAAGTGTTTATCTGGTCGCTAGACAGCGATTTACAGAATTATCACCAAAGGGGAAAATGACAATACTTAGCATCAGCATTGAGATTAGGGCGAACGGATATTGTCATTAAGAAGCCTGTGTTCTCAACAAATTCTCAAATAATCGCATTAAGCAATGCTTACTGACTTATCACTCAGTTGGCTTTTTGACCAAAGAAATGGGATACAAGCCCCGTGCTTCTAGCGCGGCTTTAAAGTAATGAGTAAGGAGTAATGAGTAATGAGTGGACGAAAAATAGGTATTTACTCATTACTCATTACTCATTACTCCAGAATCACCGACCGTGAACGGCGGTGAGGATGTCAACGTCGCTATCTCCCTGCTTCAAAATTATTGCATTAATTAATTTTTCTATTTTCAAATTCTGAATTATCTGAATTTAGTAAAAAGAAATGTATTTTAACCAGTGCATAATGCATAACCTCTAGCGTTGCTGTCCTAGTCTGAGTAGGCGGTCATTTAAGGCGATTCTTCCTAATTCAGAAATAACCTCAATTGGAACACCAACAGATGTAGCTGCTTCTGGGATTGTTACTCTGCTATTTCGCAACAGAGATAAAACTTGCTGCATTTTAAGAACAACTGGATCGCTTTTGTTGGTGTAACCCCGATTAATAGCAATTCTCAGCCCGGTTTCAATATCATCTACTCTCGCTCTGCGATTTTTATCTATTAATAGTGTCTGCTGTCCAGCGATTGCGCTACTTTCAGAAGCTGCTCCGCGTCTTGGCGCAGTGCCGGAGGCAATCGCATTTGCAATCTGAATACCAACATACCCAGTGTTTCTACGCACTAGAACGATATCAAAGTTGTAGAGTCGCTTTTGTCCCGTTTTGTCTACAGTTTGGACAAGTAAGTTAGTAATGGCAGTGGTGGTAGCCCCTGGAAACTTTAGTGGTTGGATTGCCCTCAGAAAGATGGTTGTAGCGCGTCCGCTTTTTAAATCTGTATCTGTGGTGTAGACCAGTCGTGAAGGGTCTGCTACCAAAATATAGGCGATCGCCTCGTCGGTTTGAGTGAAGCTAATAGGCGTAGCACGTCCTGGAGTAATTTGAACCTGAATCCTACTGCTTGCAGCCATATCCCGTTGAATCAAGCGATATGTAGGAGTTTGTGCTTGTGCCTGTACAAAAGGTATCGTCACCCCAAACAGTATTGTAGTGCTAGCAATAACAAGAGTGGCAAATTGTTTCATACCAATGAAAGAATTTTGGACTAGAAGTTTTGACTTATAAACTGTTCTAGTAATCTCAAAGATTAAGTTGTAGAACGTTCAATTTGTATCTATTCAATAGCCAGAATGCTGTAGATAACTCGACTTCAATCTGTTTGAATTTTAAATTGCTGGCTACTTGTACCAAATTGGTATCATCGTTCAACTTTCAAAAAACTATTGACGACAACTGAGACTTCTGTACCTTCAGGTAAAAACTGGATATTTGGACGTTGTACTAATTCCTGCACTGCTTGGTCAGAGCGTCTAGACAGACGTTCACTGACTGGACTAAAAAAGCCTTCCAGCGCCGCCGCCCAAATCTGAGGATTAGAGTTACTAGTAACAGTACTTTGGTTAAAAGTGCCACTAGAAACAACAGTGCTAGATTGAGTGCGGGGCTGATTCACTATGCTTCCCACCTTACCCAAACTACTGAGTAATCCAACTAACAAATCTTGTTGGGCAATATCTGTTCCCACATCATTCAGCTTTTTAGCAATTAACGGTTGCTGTCCTCGACCGCGAATTAACAAAGTCTCAGCCGGAATGGTTTCCTGTTTGACTGTGCCTTGGGAGTCAGGGTAAATAAGCGCGATCGCACTAGCAGATACCAAGTTATTCTTTTTACCTACTGCCACTGTTTTCGTTACTAAAACAGTACCAGCCGGGAGTGCCACCGTGCCATCTGTAGCTGTGAGAGGTTTGGTTAACTCGATAGCAAAGCGATCGCTGGGATTATTCCCTCCCTGATCCCAAATCATCGGCATGATAATTCTACCTGGGGCAGATGTACCCAGCGCTACCTCTTTAGTTTCATTGACATTGAGATTGGTTGTAGCTACAGGGGTGCGATTGAGGATACCTACCATTCCTGGAGTCAAGTTATCAGTTTTACTGTCAGTGCTTTTGGAGCCAATTAAAACTGTTTGAATACCAGGGTCTTCGGGAGTGGAAATGGATGTATTAGTTCTTGATTTTAAGGTTTTGGAGTTTTAATTCTGTAAATTATTTCAGAGTATGCTACTCTGAAATATATTATTGACAATTTAGCACCTCTTAAATTATCTTAGAGTACATTACTCTAAAATATTAAAACATGGCACGACAAAAATTTACTCAAGCTGAGGCTGAAGCACACCCTTTAATCCGAAAAGCTATTGAGCGTGGTGTAATCGAAATTAAGAAGTTGCGAGTTATTTATTATCTCGATCAGAAGAAGGATTATGAGTGGACAGACCCTGAAGAATGGGTTAGAGCTTATACCATTGCGTACTTAGTACTTGAGAAAGGTTATCCGCCTTACAGAATGAGAACAGAGGTGAAAGTTCCGCGTCGCACCCCTAACGATTGGGCTGATATTGTTGTTTACCGAGATGATCGATGTAAAGAACCTTACCTTGTAGCCGAATGTAAAAGTGATAAACAGAGTGTACCCGATCAATTACAAGGGATCGAACAACTTTTCGGTAATGCAAATAGTCTTCGAGCACCGCTTGGATTGTATGAAGAATACTCGACATCAATCTTCTATGATGTTGCGAACTATCCTGCGGAAGAACGTAAAGAGAATTCAAAAGGATATCGTGAAGTTATCCCAGTTCAGTACGGGGAAGTTCCAGAATATGCCTACATAGCTGGACTAGAAAACAACGATATTCAGCCAGTCAAGCCAAAAGTTCTCGAAACTAGGATACGTCGTGCTCACTCTATTATCTGGGCTGGTGGTAGACGCGATCCTCTTACTGCATTTGATGAGTGGAGTAAGTTGTTATTTGCAAAAGTTGAAGATGAACGGACAACCCCAAACAGGCAACCCCGAAAATTTCAAGTTGGTACTAATGAAACTACTACAACAGTTGCAACACGTATTCACGAACTATTTGAACAGGCGTGCCGCAACGATACAACAATCTTCCCTGAAGGAATCAGAATTAGGCTTCCAGATCGCAAAGTTTATGAAGTTGTTCGTGTCTTGCAAGATGTCAGTATCACTAGCACAGCCGTTGACTCAATAGGCGCGGCATTTGAGAGCTTTTTCGGCTCAGTATTTCGTGGTGAATTGGGACAGTATTTCACTATGAGACAACTGGCTCGTTTTTCAGTTGCTATGTTGAATATTGCCCACACAGACTTTGTTATTGATCTTACTGCTGGAAGTGGGGGATTTCTTCTGGAGGTGCTACTTCAGGTGTGGCACAATCTTAATGCTAATTTTGCAGGGCGTAGAGAGTTAGACCGATACAAAAATGATTTTGCTCTACACAAAGTTTTTGGTATTGAAATCCACGAAATACTTGCCCGAATTTGTAAAATCAATCTCTTGCTACACCACGATGGACATACCAATATTGAAGGAGATCGAAGTTGTCTTGATTCAACATTCACTAAGGAAAGATTACAGGCTTGGCATGGAAGATTTACTTGTGTTGTTGGAAATCCACCATTTGGAGATGAAGTAGAAGAGGGAGATGATGATCTCCTTGGTACAAATCTGCTCTCAAATTTTGATATTGCTGAAGGACGTTCTAGCATCCCATCTGAGCATGTCATTTTGGAAAGAGCAATTGATATGCTTGAGGGTGGAGGACGACTCGCGCTTATTCTTCCAGATGGATTGTTCAACAATCAAGGTGAGATATCAAATTGCCCTAGAACGCGTCGTTTTCTTGCAAAGAATGGGTTTTTCGAGGCAATTGTCTCGCTTCCAGACTACGCTTTTAGAAAATCAGGAGCACAAAATAAAACTTCGATTCTCTTTTATCGAAAGTTTATTGACTTTGAACGGACTCGGTTTCAAAATGCTTACAATAATTCCTTAGAAGAAGTAGGTAATGAGGAAGATGCTATTCTGGCTGGACTCCATGAATTAGATTACAAAGTTTTCTTGGCTGAGGCACATTATATTGGCTACACGACAACAGGAGCTTCTTCTGAACGCAATGACTTGTATCGTGGTTTTAAAGGTGGAAATCTTAATCTTGATCAATCAGGCACGATTCTCGGTCAGTATCGAAGATTTAAGTCTAACCCAGTAACTTATGACGGGCATAGACTGCCTGATTGTATGTCTATTTATGCTGGTGATATGTGGTCATCTCATGAAAGCCATCGACTTGACCCTAAATATCATCTTTTCAAACAGGAGGAGCGCAACTACACTCCATCTGGATGGGTGCGGCTTCCGTTATCGAAAGTTATGCAGCGTCGTGCAGAAGAAATTCAACCAGCAAGCGAGCCAGATACTTATGTGGTGGTCATGACTCTCGCGCAGACAGGAGACATCCGACCGCGTGAGGCAGGAAAGGGAAACAATCCACCAGAATGGCTTGGAATGTACTTTGAGGACAGTTCATCAACTTGGTACAAGGCTTATGCTGGTGATCTTGTTTTTTCATCCATTGATTTATGGAAGGGATGCATTGCTATCGTACCGGATGAATTTAACGAAGCAATCGTAACTAAAGAATTTCCAATTTATCAAATTACTGATCTTAGGCTTAATCCAGAGTTTTTATCTTGTCTTCTTCGGAGTCGATACTATCAACGTGCTTTTCGTGCGATCACAACGGGGCACAGTAATCGACGGCGAACACAAGTGTCAGATTTTGAGCGGCTCGAAATTTGTTTTCCTGAAAATGAAATGATTCAGCGCGAACTAACTCAGAATGTGCTTGATGCCCGAATTAACCAGCGTGAAGCTGCAAATAGTCTTAAGCAAGAAATGCTACGTTTCAGTGATGTAATAGATGGACGTGGCGATGAAGATTATGGTGACGATATACCGGATGATGAACACTCCGAAAATGAGTGAGCGAAAACAAACGATCAAAGCGGGAATGTAAGCATCAGTCAATACTTTTAGTCCTAACAATTTGCCTTTGGGGGTCGGTAAAATGCTTCTAGGTTTTAAAACAGAACTCAACCCAAACAACAAACAGCGTACTATGCTTGCTAAATCAGCAGGTTTGGCGCGGTACACCTATAATTGCAGGGGAAACGCACCTTATTTACTAACAAAAACTAATGAGGATTTCAAAATTATTTATATAAGTGCAAAGTTTGACAAAAAGATAAACAGGACAAATCGCTCCTTTTACTAACATATAAGTTAACTTATCTCTAATGAAAAAACTCTTGTCTAAGGATAAATTAACTAACTATTCAGCCATAAATAAGTAAGCTTATTCCTAAAAATAAGCAATAATCATAACTAAATTGTTGACAGGCTAGTTTACGCTAAAGCTAAAACTCTTTCTAAATATTTATTGTCCATTGCTGCTAGAAACTGTTTATTTTTGATTCCCCTTTTTACACGATTCTCTTTACCTAGAAGATTTACTGCTATCTGCCGCATTACTGCAAAATTTTGTGGAGCATTATCTTTCCTAATCCGGCAATTATCTTCTTTTAAAGCTACATCCAGTACCCAATGCAATGAATTTTCTATCCCCCAGTGACTGCGAACAGCATTAGCAAGTTGTTTGGCATTATCTCCAAGACTACTAATAAAATAACGAGTCTCCACTGTTGTTTTACCATCTACTTGCCGGACGGATTCTACCATTCCAATACTATTAAAGTTTGACCATACTGAATCAGGATCAAGCCGATACTGAATATCAGATAACATGACGTAGTGGCGAATTTCATGACGACCATGCCCCGTTTCTTCTGTTTTATAGGTACTATGTTCAAACCCTTGAAAAC
>NZ_WBKM01000134.1 GCF_015714725.1 Nostoc sp. WHI | reverse complement strand
CCACTCCCCACTCCCCTAATTACGCAGAACCTGGACAATTAAAGATGGCAACTCTACAGCAGCAGAAGATTAGAATTCGCTTACAGGCTTTTGACCGACGCTTATTGGATGCATCTTGCGAGAAGATTGTAGATACAGCTAACCGCACCAACGCCACAGCCATAGGCCCAATTCCTTTACCAACAAAACGTCGGATCTATTGTGTGCTCCGATCGCCTCACGTAGATAAAGATTCACGAGAACACTTTGAAACCCGTACTCATCGCCGGATTATTGACATTTACCAGCCCTCTTCTAAAACTATTGATGCCCTGATGAAATTGGATTTACCATCGGGTGTGGATATCGAAGTTAAACTTTAATTAGTTATTAGTCATTAGTACTTTGACAAATAAAAAAGGACAAATGACTAATAATATTAGTATAAATATTTGCATAGCCCTGAAGAAATATATCTCAGGGCTTTTATTTAGCTAGGAAACAAATGATAGAATGTAGAAAAAGTGCGGTAAAAGAAGAGAAAAATAAATTTTAAGATTAAGTTTATACCAAAATAACAATGACATCATCTTCTAAAATTGCAGTTCGTGAACTACCTCTGTTCCCGTTACCAGAAGTAGTTCTGTTTCCTACCAGACCATTGCCCTTGCACATTTTTGAATTTCGCTACCGAATCATGATGAACACGATTTTGGAGAGCGATCGCAGGTTCGGTGTTTTGATGGTAGATCCAGTCAAAGGCACAATTGCAGACACTGGCTGCTGTGCGGAAATCGTTCATCATCAACGGATGCCAGATGATCGGATGAAGATGTTGACTTTGGGGCAACAAAGATTTCGTGTATTAGAGTATATTCGTGAAAAGCCATACCGCGTTGGCTTAGTGGAGTGGATTGAAGACCACCCACCAACTAAAGATTTGCGACCTTTGTCAACTGAAGTAGAACAACTACTGCGAGATGTTGTGCGTCTGTCAGCAAAATTAACTGAACAAAATATTGAGTTGCCAGAAGATTTGCCTGATTTACCAACAGAGCTATCTTATTGGGTAGCCAGTAACCTCTACGGTGTCGCCGCCGAGCAGCAGTTATTGCTAGAAATGCAAGATACTGCAACTCGTCTAGAGCGGGAAGCAGAAATTTTAACTTCTACTCGTAATCACTTGGCGGCTCGTGCTGTTCTCAAAGATACATTTAATGAAAAGTGAGGAATGAGGAGTTAGGAGTTAAGAATTAGGAAGAAATAACAAAAAATAAAAGATTGACAACTTATAATTTATAGTCATTAACTGAGAATTCCGAAATCATAACTAATAACTCTTGACTCCTAACTAATAACTCCTAACTTATCAAGAGAGTTAAGAGCGTTGATTGGCAAAATATTGTAAGCGCCAAGAATTTTTAAAATCTCTGTATGGATAGTTAATTCTGCTAAAGCAGATTGCATCTGTGCTTCGCTAGCATCCGCTTCTAGATCCATGAAAAACAAGTATTCGCCTAGCGATCGCTTCGTCGGACGAGATTCAATCCGGCTGAGGTTAATCCCTAAGTGAGCAAATATTTGCAAAGGTTTGACCAATGCTCCGGGTGTGTTGGCAGGCATACTAAAAGCCAGCGATGTGTGACTAGCACTTGCTTTTGATTTCTGGTATCCAGCATCCGCTTCACCCTGACTTACTACCCAAAAACGCGTAAAGTTTTCTGAATAGTCGTTAATACCACTGGCAAGTATGGGCAGGTTGTAGAGTTGAGCTGCTCTACTAGAGGCGATCGCTGCTGTTGTAGTATCTTGCTCCAATCGCTGTAGTGCTTCGGTTGTGGAATTGTTTGGAATAATCTGTACAGTTGGGAGAAACCGCCCTAACCAGCCTTGACATTGTGCTAAAGCTTGCGGGTGAGAGTAAACAGTTTTAATGCTATCTAAATTAGACGCACAGGAAATTAACATATGGGCAATGGGTAATACCAAAGCCAACTGAATCCGCAAACTGTCCAAATGCCACAGTGTATCCAGTGTTGTGGTAACACTTCCTTCAATAGAATTTTCCACAGGCACGACAGCTAAGTGGGTTTCACCATTAGCAACGGCTTGCAGTGATTGGGAAATACTGAGATAGGGAGATAATATAGCTTCAACTCCCGTACTTTTGTTTAGCCAATTGACATAAAAAACTGCTGCTTGTTCTGAGTAAGTGCCGGGAGGCCCTAAATGTGCGATCGATAAAGTCATGTCTTTAGCCTTGAGTTACAAGTTTAAGGGTAAACAGAGGTATGATATTTTGGGTTTGGCAAATATATTTAACACCTATTCTTACTAAACACTGTTATTTGTAAAATTTACGCACTAAACGAATATACCGAAATATGAATCCAGGAAAAAAAGTTATGGGAATCAGTCTTCTACCAGACTAATTCCTGGCAGTTTTTAGCTAAATCTCTCTGAAGATTTAAAAGAAATTATATTGGTTTCTCGCAAAATAGAGATTGCATATTATTGTTTTTGTGTCAATAGTTAATTCCTAATTTCTCTTTATTAAAGAGAAGATAATAATGAACGTATCAGCTTTTTGCTAATAATGTATGGCTAATAAGCAATGATAATTTTTATAGTCAATAAACTTTGTAATTTCCGGCAAACAGATATAATTTATTAAAAAATATTAAAATCAAGAAACAGATATTTTTATCCGCTCATGGCTACCCGGTTTACTGCCTCACAATCGGTTGAAATCGCTGTTCCAGAGCAGCCTATTCCCATTCAGCACTACTTGCGTCAGCCTCAACGTCTGGTTAAAGCTTTGGTTGACAATAGCCGGATTCAGCAGCTTTCTGAGGAAGTATTTCGCTTGAAAATGCGTCCGCTAACTTTTATGTCACTGAGTATTCAACCTACTGTAGACATGAGAGTTTGGGCAGAATCAAATGGAATAATTTATTTGCGATCGCTAGGCTGTG
Organism: Nostoc sp. WHI; assembly: GCF_015714725.1. GTDB lineage: Bacteria > Cyanobacteriota > Cyanobacteriia > Cyanobacteriales > Nostocaceae > Nostoc. The sequence continues at coordinate 32,496 of NZ_WBKM01000134.1, read as the reverse complement.
AAATCCTGGGTTTCGAGTATATTAACCAGCGCTTTGCTCTCAATTTAAAAGGGCATTTGTCTCCCAAAGAGTTTAGCACTGGCACTCGTTTGCAAGGAAGAGCTGATTTAGAAGTGCTGGTGGATTTTCCACCGCCATTTTCCTTCACTCCCAAGCCAATTTTAGAAGCTACGGGCAATGGTTTGCTCAAAAGCGTCCTGTTAACGGTTAAGCAACGGTTATCAAATCAACTTTTGGCAGATTATCGCTACTGGGTGATATCACAAACCAAAGATAGAGGACTTGACGGTGAGAGTACTGAATTGCCAATCCTGAATGCTGAGTAATTATTTAATCACTCAACACTCGGTCGTTTGATTTGGCAAGGACGAAAAGACTGACGATGTAGGGGCGAAGATCCATATTGTTGCAAAGCCAGCAAATGCCTCTGGCTGCCATAACCCTTGTTACACTCCAGGTTGTACATAGGGTATTTTAATGCTAGACGCACTACTAGATCGTCACGCCAGACCTTGGCAACAATACTGGCAGAGGCAATAGCGAGCGATCGCTCGTCCCCCTTGACTATTGTTTGTTGCGGCACTAATAAGTCTTTTATTGATTGATTGCCGTCAACCAGACAGAGTGCAGGCTGTACCTTTAACTTCAGCACAGCCCGCTTCATTGCTAACAGCGTCGCTTGCAAGATATTTATCTTGTCAATTTCGGCAGTGGAAGCAAACCCAATTTTCCAGTCTATAGCCAGTTCACAAATTTGCTGCGCTAGCTGAGTTCTACGAGAACTAGACAACTTTTTACTGTCTTTAATTTTGGCTGCCATCAGTATTGGCAAAGCATGATCTGGTAGGATCACTGCTGCCGCCACCACAGGGCCGAATAAAGCACCTCGCCCTACTTCATCCACACCTGCAACCAACCCTGGAATTTCTGACAAGGTAGAAAACTCTAGCCAACTGGATTTTTCCAACGGTGCTGGCGACGTTTCTACCATAAAGCAAATTAATTATCCTCGATCGCTGAGGAACGACGGCGACGGCGACGGCTGGCAGTGGCGGCGCTATTGGTATCACTTTCATTTTCATCTGCGATCGCGTTGGCAGATAAGCGTTCTGAGGGGTCTTCAGTAAACGCCGATGGTTCATCCGATGGTTCAGTTGTCTCTTCTATCAAAGATTTTTGTTCTGGCTCAATAACTTTTGGTATCGGTATCCTGGTTACGATTACTTCAGGTGTTGCTTTTTGGGCTGTAGTTAATTCTGAGGTTGATTCAGTTGGCATCGTTGGCGCTTGACCAGGCTGAATTACGTTAATAATTACAGACTTGGTATTTTTAACCTCTTGGTCTAACTTCACCAAGGGAGAGATTCCCATCAAGGCAAACATATCCTGCTCTTGGAAGGTCATTTCTACAGTCCTAATCTCTGGTGGTTCTACCACTGGTTTGACTGGTTCTGCCTTAGTAACTTTAATCCGCTCTACTCTTTCACTCCAACCTGGTTTACCAAGAGTGGGTGAGGGAATCTCTGGTGTGACTCCTAGTTCTGGTTCAACATCAACATCTAACTCTGGCTCGTTGACAAAAGCCAGTGGATTTGCTCGTCCTTCATCTTTTCCATTGAATCCATTGATACTAATTCGACTGCGGCGAGTGCGGGTACGACGCTTATTATCGTTAAGTTCTTGATAACTAGGATGATTAATCAGATTTAAATTGCCCAATTCCGCGTCGCCGTCAAATGCTTCCCCAAATCCATCATAGCTTTCTCGTGGTTCCGGGATGCGGGCAGATGGCTGACGTGGTTCTCGGTGAGGCAGGGATACAAAACGCTCTCGCTCTGGCATCTCTGTTGTTATTGGCAATCGGTTTTCGATTTCTCCAGGCAGACGCACAGTATGCCCTAAACCGCCACAGGTAGGGCAAGTTTCACCAAATAATTCGTAAATGTTTTGACCCTGACGCTTACGGGTTAGTTCTACCAAACCCAGCTCGGTTAGTTGGGCAATCTGGGGACGAGCTTTGTCTGCTTTGAGTCCTTTGTTGAAGTGCTCAAGGACTTGCAGTTGGTCACGCCGCAATTCCATGTCAATAAAATCAACGACAATCACCCCGGCGATATTTCGCAGACGCAACTGGCGAGCCGTTTCTGTTGCAGCTTCGCAGTTTGTCCATAAAACTGTTTCTCTTGCTGTTGCCGATCGCGTGAAGGAACCTGAGTTAACATCGATTACCGTTAATGCCTCTGTCGGCTGAATGATGATGTAACCTCCAGAAGGTAGGTCTACTCTCGGTTTAAGGGCTTCTCGAATCGCGGCAGTAATGCGGAAGTACTCTAAAATTGGGGAGCGATCGCGATGATGGTCAATCAACAATCCCTGCGGTGTTTGACCTCCACTCCAGTTCTGCAAGTACTGCTTCACCCGCTTTAAACCAGTACTGGAATCCACGACAATTCGATTCACATCCGCGCCGTACATATCCCGTAATACGCGCTGAATAAAGTCATCATCCCGGTTGAGCAGTGCTGGGGGACGGGTGGATTGCGCTTCCTGCTGGATGGACTCCCATTGCTTTTGCAGCACTTCCAAATCTTCCATAACCGCTTCTTCGGGTTTGCCTTCTGCTTCTGTACGCACAAGCAGACCCATTCCCGCCGGTTTGACCAAAATTGCCAGCGCCCGCAAGCGGTTGCGCTCACTTTCACTTTTAATCCGTCGGGATAAATTTACGCCCCTGCCATAGGGCATCAGTACTACGTAGCGTCCGGGTAAGGTGATATTACCCGTAAGCCTTGGCCCTTTTGTCCCCGTTGGCTCTTTCATTACTTGCACCAAAACTTTCTGTTGTGGTGCTAGTAGTTCTGTAATTGCTGCTGCGGTACGTTTCAGCTTCAATGGCCCTAAGTCGGTGACATGAATAAAACCATTGCGCTCTGGGTCGCCAATATTGACAAAAGCCGCATCTATCCCAGGCAATACGTTTTCTACTACTCCTAAGTAGATATCACCTATTTGATGATGACCCGTAGCAACAACGAGTTCTTGTATTTGATCTTCAGAAAAAACCGCAGCAATTTGGTGCTGCTCCGCGATAATAATTTGTTTTGGCATTCAATTTCCTCAAAAATTGGTAGCACCAGGAGGTCTGAAGGTTTGTTATACCTTTGTTGTCCCTGCAACCCTCAAAAGGTGCTACTGCTAATAAAAATCACAAACCTGAGCTTCTACGTTAAAGAACTATTAGCGCTCTTAGGAGCGTCTACACGGCTGATTATTCCAGAACGGTTGCATGTTTAAGCAATTAAATCAACCACAGACGGTTGATTTGTAATGCAATACCCTCAATTAAAAAAGAGAGTTCTGAGTTGAAAGTTCTAAATCCTGAGTGAGCTTTTGATTCAGGACGCTTGATTTGAGAGTAACCTACTGAAGTCGTTAACAAAAAGAAACTACTTCTGTTTTCTATTCCCCGAATTTATCCTTAGCAACGCCGATTGCAACCCTGCCTTGAGCTGCCCTAGCTTACGGCAGGTCGAGCTTTGCGCGTCTGTAGTCGTCCAAAAATCGGCATAACCGACGGCGGTTGCTACCCTTCTCCTGGCGGAGACGCTAGGCGTAGCTTGCTTCGACCTAGTAGTACGGAAATGCCAAAGGCAAACAACTCTAGAAGAGTAACGCACTTGCTTTTGGGTACTACTGTGGATTAAACATTCAGAAGTTGTTTAAAAAGTATGGAGTTAGAGAAGCTAACCGAGCCTGCTGTTAGTTACTGATTCACAAGGTAGCTATAAAGAGAGTGTTCTTTAATCTGCCTCAGTTTTTCTCGGATAAAATCCTAGAAGTTGCACTCTAATATCTTTGCTTTCGCCCCCTGAATACCAGAGTAGTGAACCAGTTAAGTCAATGCAGCGCCAGAAAATTTCTCTTCACCCATTCTAACGCAAGCTTGCTAAAAATAAATTTCTACGACGTGCTATGTTAGGACAACTACTAGCAAGTTGCCCTACAGGGATTATACTCCTAAAATTAGCTGATTGCGGTGGATGTGCAAGAGTTGAAATTCTCCACTAGTCACAATTCTTAGCATAAACAGGATTTGTTCGGGACGCAATAGAAACCCGTCTTGGCGATAGCTACCTACATAACGGATAACAGATATAGATTCTGCAATGCTTTTGGAGGTTTCTACTAATTCCAGTTCAAATAAGCGATCGCGCAGATTTATTAACTGGCTTTTGCCTGACTTAGTTGTTTGCTCGTACCAGAGTTCTTCTTTGGCTTTGATTGTATCAATCCAGTTTTGCCATTGTAAAGATGTTGCTTCTTCAAGTGCTGCTACGGTAATTAAATATTCTGCGCTCTCAAGCAGTTGGGTCGCTGCCTTAGCTTTTAAATCTATCTGCTCCACATGATATATAGGTATGTCTGTGGGCATTTCACGAGTCAACTGTTCTCGGAAACTATCGACCGCCACTGGCACAGTTAACTCAAAATCCGCAATTTCACCGTTGCTAGTAGCTCCTAGAGCCAAAGCACTTGCTAGAGAAATCCGCGGCATTGGATGAAACCCACCAGTGAAGGAGATCGGCAAGCTTGCGCGCCTGACAACTCGGTCAAACAGACGGATTAAATCCAGATGGCTCACCAAAGCCATATTGCCTTGTTTCCCAAACCAAACTCGCAGTCGTTGCGCCTTAGTTGTGTTGGGGACAAACTCGCCAGCGAAACTGGGGATAGCAGGTGGTTCAATCACAACGTTATGCCCAAAGTCGGTGCCACAGACACCACAGTGAGAACAACCTTCAAAAGAGCAGTCGGGTACAATTGCAGCCTCTAGGGCGCGTTGCAAGTCTTCTTGGAGCCACTTTTTGTCAATCCCGGTATCAATATGATCCCAAGGGAGGGGAATATCTAGGGAATGAGTGGGGAGTGGGGAGTTGGGAATGGGGAGTTGGGTATTTTCTCCATCTCCTCTGCGCCTCTGCGCCTCTGCGTGAAATAAATTCCATTCACCATTTTCCACTTGACGGTATTTCCAATCTAAACCGGCTTGAGCGATCGCAGACCCCCAAGCACTAAAAGCCTGATCTAAATTGTCATACCAGGAATCCATACCTGCACCTAATTCCCAGGCACGGCGGACTACTTTGCCCAAATTGCGATCGCCTCGGCCAACAAAATCTTCCATTGCCGAAATGCGGACATCGGTAAAATTTACCTTGACTCCCTTTATCCGGCGGAATTCTTGCCGCAGCAAGTTTTGTTTGCGCTTAAATTCACTGGTAGACACTGAGTGCCATTGAAATGGTGTATGTGGTTTGGGCGTAAAGTTAGAAATCGTTAAGTTAAAGTTTAAGGGTTTTCTTCCTTTGCCCCAACATTCGTACTGTAACCAGCTTACCGTTTCTGCAATGCCCAAAACATCAGCATCTGTCTCACCCGGCAAGCCAATCATAAAATACAACTTAATTTTATCCCAGCCTTGCTCCCAAGCTGTTTTCACTCCCCGCAACAATTCTTCATTCGTCAAACCTTTATTCACGATGTCTCGCATCCGCTGAGTTCCAGCTTCTGGAGCAAAAGTCAGTCCACCTTGCCGCGTACCCCCAAGGATATTGGCAATATTCTCATCAAATCTATCTACTCGTTGGCTTGGTAGAGTCAGAGAAATGTTTTCATTTTTTAGCCTATTTTTAATTTCCATCCCTACTGCTGGTAGGGACAAATAATCAGAACAACTCAGAGATAGTAGGGAAAATTCATTGTAACCAGTTGCCCGCATCCCTTGTTCAATGGCTTCTACAACCTTATCGGGTTCTACATCCCGTGCTGGTCGAGTGAGCATTCCTGGCTGACAGAACCGACAGCCACGAGTGCAACCACGCCGAATCTCAATGGTCAAGCGGTCATGCACCGTTTCTACGTAGGGAACTAGCCCAATTGAATACGCTGGTATGGGAGTTGCAACCCGTCGCAGAATTCGTTTGGGTACGTCCGGGCGACGAGGATGAACTGAGCCATCCTCTGCCATATCGTAAAATTGGGGAACATATACGCCTGGTATCTGTGCTAAGTCTAGTAACAGATTTTCCCGACTCAATCTTGCTTGTTTGCCTTCTTCCAATACCAAACCAATTTCTGGCAGCAGTTCTTCTCCATCTCCAAGGGCGAAAAAGTCGAAGAAGTCGGCGTAAGGCTCAGGATTCGATGTTGCTGTTTGCCCACCAGCAAAAATCAGAGGAAAGGATAGCTGGGTATCGGTAAATTCTCCCCTGCCCCCCTGCCCCTCTGACCCTTTGCCCTGTTGCCTTTCTCGCCACGTCAAAGGAATTCCCGCCAAATCCAACATTTCTAGGATATTAGTTGCACCCAGTTCGTAACTGAGGCTAAAGCCTAAAATGTCGAATTCTGTGAGCGATCGCTTTGACTCTACCGCAAACAATGGCGTATTAGTTTCGCGTAGTTTGGCTGCTAGGTCTTGTCCTGGGAGGTAGGCGCGATCGCATAATTGACGCGGTTGGGCATTCAAAATGTTGTATAGGATAATATGCCCTAAATTGGAAGCACCGACTTCATATACTTCTGGGTATGTTAAAACCCAGCGTATTGCTGCCGTATCCCAAGGTTTGTGTACTGCTAACCGCTCGTTACCCAGGTAACGTCCTGGTTTTAAAATACCCGATGTTATTAATTTTTCAACTGCAACAGCCACTGTGCTATCTTCTAGCTACCTTAATTACAGCTACTCAAACTTAACTTAGCATTGAATCAGGTCTTCTAACAGAGTTTATCGTTGTAACTTACAATTCCTTTACATAAAGCCCAGTCCTTACGCAAACTTTATGCTTTTACATAAACTTATGTTGCAGTCAGATCAACTTCATCATCCAATATTTCAAACACCCTATCGAGTTGCGTCAGTTCAAAAATAATTCTAATTGACGGAGCAACAGCGCAAAGTCGGCAACTCCGTCCTAAACTAAGAGCCAGCTTGTGTACAGATAAAAATGCCATCAACCCGGCGCTATCTAAGGATTCTACTGCTGCTAGATTTATTACCAAGATGGAAATACCATTTTGTGCTAACGCTGTAGTCATATCTCGTTCAAATTCCAAGGCGTTTGCAGCATTTAAACAGCCTTGGGGACTAATAACTGCAATCTTGGGATAGTTAAGCACTGCCTGCATAGTTACATCCTATTGAGAATTGTTGGAGCGTTAAGCTAAAGATTATTTGACCATAAACTCTTTTTTGTTGCATCGACCATATGTATTAGGTCTCTTTGCTGAATCTTTATTGCTTTCGGATATCTCTTTAAAGATTGTTATAATTCCAGGCTAAAATGTGTTTATCTATACTTTTTTTTTATCCAACTTCAAAAACAATCAACATAGACAGCCATAGAGCAGACAAATCATCCGAAACTATGCTGATAAAACTTGCTTAGTCTATAACTTAAGCTCATTTAGCCAAGTTTTAACGGTAGGTTAATCTCCTGCTTTAGTGTTGCTGATGGCATACGGCAAAATCATAGGGAATTATTTATTTAACTAAATAAATTGTGATCTAAATCACTAGTAAATTGGTATTTAGCTCACTTTTTATACCTAGATATATCTAGGAACATTAGTATCATATACAGTTGGATTATTACTTATGAGAACTAGGTACGCTATTCGTAAATTGGTAGAAAAAGCTCTTGACATTAAAAAACTAACTCCTGAGATAGAAAATGAAATAAACTCAGAACTGACGGAACTAGGTTATATTTCTGATGTTGACTACGAAGCCCTAGAATTATTAATGGCAGAGATGGATGCTGGTCGAATTAAGTTGGTTTCTAGCCTGGGATATTAATCTTAAATTTGGGTATACAAGCTTCTTGACTATCTCAAGTGAATTGGATTCAAACTAAAAAATAGTACTTTTCCTATGCCCTTGAAGGCAGAAAACGGTTTTTTGGCCGATTTGAGTGCGATACCTGAAGAAGTCGCCCAAAAATAAAAGCTGTTGTGGATTAATTATCCCAATAATCCTACTGAAGCGTGGCAACATTAGAGTTTTTTGAGGAATTAGTGGTTTCCTGCAAGCAGTACGATATTTTACTGTGTCATGACCACGCCTACTTAGAATGACTGGGGAGGCAAAGGAGTAGGAGAAGAAAACAATGCTCAATGCCCAATGCTCAATCACTTTTGGTATACTTGCCAAAGTTGGTGAATAAACTGATTGAGTTGATGTTTGGCAGCTGAGTCAGGTTCAGTTTTTAGTTCTTTTGCTAAAATTTGGCTCAACAAGCTAATTACTTCTGTGTCTAAAGCTGGCCGAAATAAATTGGCAGGCCAAAGTAAGTCAGACGCATCTCGCAAATCGGTAATTAGCGGTGATTCCTCAATAAAGGTGACCATTAATAAAGGACGCGCCCAGTATAACTGGCGGGAAACCACAAATTGAATGACTTCTGCATACAGATTCTTGTCGCCATGCTCTAAAGACACAATTTGTCCTGGTTGAAGAAAATCTAGGCTCATGTCCATCGTCACACAGTTTGGGCAGCACCAAGGATTGTTTTGCAACTTCCTTAATCTTAAAACTGAGAATGCGCTATGTTTAAGGTAAGCTGTGTAACATAAGGTTAGCACTGTTACGGCAACGATGTCTAAGATGTATGCCTTACAAGTAACTACGCAGAACTAATATAACAAATCTTACGGCAGCAAAAGGTTTTGTTAGCATAGTATATGGACAGAAATACTATACAATAGGTAAATAACTGTTAAGCGATCGCTAGACAGAGACTTTGTAGTAGTGAATTAACGAGAAAAGAGCAAAGATCCGTGTCAGTTGAAACCATTGAAAAGCGTTCCACATCCCGCAAGCTCGCGCCTCGGTATCGCGTTTTGCTCCATAACGACGACTACAACTCTATGGAGCATGTTGTGCAGTCGCTAATAGCCACTGTACCAAGCCTTACCCAACCCCAGGCTGTCAGCATCATGATGGAAGCCCATAGTAACGGGCTAGCTTTAGTCATTACTTGCGCTCAGGAACACGCTGAGTTCTATTGCGAAACATTGAAAAGTCACGGTTTAAGTAGCACTATTGAACCTGACGAATAGTCAAATAATTCGTAATTCGTAATTCGTAATTCGTAATTAAATATCGATTACGAATTATTTTGACCTATTTAGTATGAAAAAAAACCTTGTCCGTTTAGCCGAACGCCCTGCCCCTATTAGGCTGGGTTATTTTATTTTTACTTTATTGTTGCTATGGTTGCCCTTAGCTACACCAATATACTTACTAGTGCGTGACTCCAACTTAGAAAGTATATTGACATTGGTATTATTATATGCAGTATTTATTTTTCTCCTGAGACTATGGGGGAAATATGTGTACCAGCGGCCGCAAATTCTGCGGCATTATGGCTTAGAAATCACGCGGCAAAACGGTGTGGATTTACTGCGTGGCTTGGCTATGGGGATAATTAATATTTTGATCCTTTTTGGGTTAGAAAATTTGTTGGGCTGGCTGGTGTGGCAACAACCGAAAGTTTTTTTGCTGAAAGTAATTTTAGAAGGTTTACTTGTTGGCTTGGGCATCGGTTTTGCTGAGGAATTGTTATTCCGAGGCTGGTTGCTAGATGAATTACAACGAGATTACAGTCCGCGTGTGGCATTGTGGACAGATGCAACAGCGTTTGCTACATTGCACTTTATTAAACCATTGGAGGCAATTATTCATACACTGCCGCAATTTCCAGCTTTAGTACTGCTGGGGTTAACGCAGGTATGGGGAAAGCGTTGGCGGAGGGGACGCTTGGGTTTACCAATTGGTCTGCATGGCGGTTTTGTATGGGGCTACTACATTATTAATGTTGGGGAATTAGTGAAATATTCTGGTCAAGTTCCTGATTGGATAACTGGTGTGAATAATAATCCCCTGCAAGGAGTGATGGGGGTGTTGTTAATGAGTGTACTAGCTTTGTGGATACGGGGGCGAACTGTTAAGAATTAAAAATGGGTAATGAACTTGTAGAAAAATAAAATATCGGCTAAAAAGGAACTACATCAATATTTTATTTAAGCAAAGTTTCAGAGTGTAGCAAAAAGGCTTTTAGAGATTCAACATCAAATAAAGATTTAGGATTAAAAATAATGGATTGCAGTCGTCTGGAATATATCAAAAATGTCAATAATATAAATGATAATAAAGCTTGGGCGTATGAATCGCATCCTGTTGGAGCTAACTTTCAGTTGAACTTTAAAAAGGGTAAAGGTGTAGATATTCACGCCTTTAACTTACCAAAAGGATCTCTTATCATCCTTTCTCAAAAACGACGTGAGTACGAGCGCTCCTTGACGCACGTAGTTGAACTGGTTAATGAGGGAAGTAAAGATAAGCTTGATTGGGATACAGGTACATGGGATATTTTCCGATGCGTTCAGGTTCATTGGATTGCTGATTTCAAGGATGTCAACCGTATTCCTCGTGATAAGGAGAAAATGATAGCCAACTGGGGTTGGTATGACACTAAAGCTAAATTGTTGTGTAGTCGAAACTTGATGAAGCAGTGGGGTAGTATCGATACATTAAGAGCGCACTTAGGAGAAGTCTTTAATTAAACAATGGCGCAATCTAACACCATTAAACAGCAGCGATCGCAAAGAATATTAGAACTATTTGCGATCGCACCTACGCTACATTTTTGACTGAGATAATTCCTTCACCACACCACTGAATCAGTAGCCATCTGTCAGAATCTTTATCCAGTGCTGGCTTGAGACGGAAATTAAAAACCTCTTGCCATACCTCTACACCATACTGGGATACAAAATTTGCCTCCAGTTCTTTGAACTGTTCCCATTGGCGATCTGCGATCGCGGCCAACATGGGAATAATTGCGGTGATTGAGACTTGGGCGGCGACGGGTGTCATTCTGGGTAGTCCTCAAAAATACAAATAATCGGCATGAGTGGTTTTTCGGTGTTGATGATTTTAACCAACCGTTTACCCTTGCTTCTGGCAAGCGCAAAACAGGCTAACTCTGTTTCTGCTGCCGACCAATCCCTTGAATCTGTTACCGGGTCAAACTCTTCTTCATCTGAATTGTTTGATTGGCTTTCGTCGGTCATGCTTTGATTCGTTAACAAGGACTGCGACTAGGTACAGTTCGGCTCACAAATTTTCACCTACTTAAACTGCAAGCACTAACAGATAGTAAAATCTTAAGTAATTGACATGATATTGTAAAGCAACACACTGCGGCAAAATAATTATAATTTTAAGGAGATTGCTTGATGCCAAACTCATGCCACGTTTACCTATTACAAGATGGGCAACATCAAGTCCTAACTATTCCTGATGAATTTGCTTTATCCAGCACAGAAGTTTTGTTACGCAAAGAAGGTAATCGATTAATCATCGAACCCATTTCTTCCGGTTCTCTACTTTCACTGCTTGCCACTTTGGAAGACATTCCAGAAAACTTTCCTAATATAGATGAAGGATTACTGCCACTCGATGATATTGTGCTTTAATCTTGGCCAATGACCTATCAATACCTGCTAGACACCAACATCATTTCAGATTTGGTAAGACATCCTCAAGGTTTGGTGTTTCAGCGACTCGCAGCCGTAGAGGAAAACTGCATTTGTACCAGCATTATTGTGGTGTGTGAACTGCGATTTGGTGCAGCCAAAAGCGACTCTCTCCGTCTTCTTCAGCAACTAGAGAGCATTCTTGAAGTGTTACCTATTTTATCGCTATCGCCTCCCGTGGATCAGCACTATGCACTAATTCGTACACACCTAGAGCAAACAGGAAGACCTATCGGCCCCAATGACTTATTGATTGCTGCCCATGCCCTAGCCCTTAACCTGACGCTTGTTACAGCAAATCTCCGCGAATTTGAGCGCGTACCTGGTTTAAGTGTAGAAAATTGGCTACTTTGAAGGCATACATTGGGGTGCTTTAGTATTTAGCAGATAGCATCAATATATTTATTCATTGCAGTTTGTATAAATTAACCCTATTCAAAACCAGCCTCCACAATTGTCCCCACTACACACGCTTTATTCAAATTAACGCCGCTCAAATTTGCACCTTCTAATTCTGCACAGAGTAAATTCGCTCCCGTCAAATTCGCCCCTGCCAAATTCGCCCCCCGCAAGTCAGCTTCTTCAAGGTTTGTTTCACTCAACAAAGCCCCTTGCAAATCAGCACGGCTCAAATCTGCACCTTTGAGATTTGCTCCAGTCAGGTTTGCACCGCGCAAGTCAGCACCGCGCAAGTCAACGCCTTGCAAGTTCACGTTCATCAAATTAGCACCACTCACGAAAGCACCCGCCAATGACACATCGCTGAGTCTCGCTCCCATCAAGTTAGCGCCGCGTAAATTACTACCCCGCAAGTCAGCGCCCGTTAAATCTGCTTGCATCAGATTTGCTCCCATGAGGTTCGCCCGCAAGTCAGTTTCTTGGAGGTTTGCTCCCATCAAATTTGCCCCCTCCAAATGCCCACCTTCGAGTTTAGAGCCAGCGAAATTAGTGCCGACAAGAGTAGCACCAGCAAGATTAATCCGGTTTAAATCTAGGCGGGAGAGTTCCTCGTCTTCTAAATTTGCCCCTGGAAGTTGTTTGAGTTTTCCTAATCTAATGGCTTCAATATTCATGTAAAGTAACTACCAATCTCTTCACTGATCTTGCTGTGGCTATCCCATTGGGAATCAAGTATCCAGATGCCGGCACTGATTTTGGGTGTCATCAAGGGTAAGTCGAGTCCCTGTTGTAAACCCATAACTAATAAAGCTAGGGTATCTACAAGTTTAGGGTCAAAGCGGGTAGATTGTTGCTGTTTGCACTCATCTAAAGCTTGAGTAAATATCTGTTCCCGGCTTAGATTTGACGATTTTCGCTGATTTAAGCGCCATTGAAAATCTGCCAATAATGCTAAAATTCTCGACTCTAGGGGAATTTCATCTCCAGCTAAACCTGCTGGTTCCCCCGTGCCATTCCACCACTCGGTTTGGTGCGTAATAATTTGGGCAACTGCTCGCAGTCGTGGCATGGTTCGCAATACTTGCGCCCCTGGCACTAAGGGACAAGTTAAGGGACAACTGGGGGCATCTTCTTGGTAGCGTGTGGATATACCGCCACTGAGAACACTTTCTGCATTTTGTAATGGATCTATGCGATGCAACAAACTCGCCAGCCGCAACCTCTTAATCTGCCATGCGGGAAGATCCAAAAGCTGGGCGATCGCTTCAGCAAGTACTACTACTTCCGCAGCTGCCATTTGATTGTTGACATCTGCCATATCCATCAGTTGCGCCATTCGCAAAAAGGCTTGGATTTCGTTAGAAACCAAGTTACGATCCAGCGTTTGTTGCTGAAGGGCTGTTGGTATGGATAAATTATCTTGTCCAGTCTGGAGGTAATCTACTACACGGGAGACAACTGCACCTAAATTTTGGGATCTGGCCATTGACGGTACAATTTGTTGCTTATCAGTTGTGAGTTTATTCGCCAGTTCTGGGTTGTATTTTTTGATGTGAGCGATCGCTATTTCTGCTGTCTCTTGTACTAACTCTGGTTCAAATGTCCATAAGCCATAGAATTTACGCTCTAAGTCTGATGTCGGTACTCCAGTGCTGCCATAATCAGCCTCAGATAATTCTTGACAAATTACCATTGCTGTGTAATTTGATGACAAAATAATTAAGTGCCACTCCTGCGCCACTGGATCAATTGCATCTAATGCCACTAATTCTACATTGGGTAAAAGACTTGTGGGATGTTCAGCAAAGCCAGATTCAGCAGCAGCCATAATGACAATTTGGCCGCTGTGCTGGGCGATATCTGCATATCGTTGAGCTTCTTGCAGATACCATTTACCCTGTTGGAACGCTGAGATTACTAAGGGTGTACCGTCCTCTGCTAGGATGTGGTCTTCTAGAGCATGGCACAGGGCAACTAGGGTATTTTTGTAGTAAACACCGAATCGAATTGGATTGCTGCTGTGACGATGAGCTGTTTGTATTTGTTGTAGGATTGAACCTTCTAACATGGGTTTGGGATTTTGTGAAAACGTAGACGCGCAGCGACTTGCCGTAGGCTACCGCAGAAGGAAGGAAAATTCAGGATTTAGAATATCCCTACATTATTGTGTTTTTTAGGATACACCTGCTAACTGTTTCTCTTTCGTCTCTATTGGTGCAGAAAGTGCTGCTTCTAAGTCGGCACAACCCAGCTTTTCTTCTAAGATTTTCATGACTTCGCGTCCGAAATCGTTGGGGTTTTGTTGCCAAGCTTGCAAGCAGACTTCACCGAAGAATGAACCAAGGGGTTCGGGATTCCAGAGGAGTTTTTTGGCTGTCCACGGCATCAAACTCATTGGATCATACCCTGGTTTGAGGATGCCTTCTTTAAAAGCGTATTCTTCTAAATGAGTATGGGGTTGCAGTCCAATAAAGAAAATAGCAGGTTCGACTTTATCAGCACCAAAAATCCGTTCTAGTTCCCGGTGGTAGGCGACAGTTTGGCGGATGGTTTCGGGGCGTTCATCAATGACGTTAAACGAGTAGTTGACGGAAACTAAGTCGTTGAAACCAGCCGCTTTCAAGTCCCGGCAGTTTTGCAAGACGGTTCGCAGATTGTAGCCCATCCGCATTTTCCGCACAAGTTCTTGAGAACCACTGGTAATTCCTATTTCAAAATAGTTCATCCCAGTTTTCGCCATCAAGTCGCACAACTCTGGTGTCAAATTGTCGGCTCTGATATATGCTGCCCAGTGGATGTCTGTCATACCAGAATCGACGATTTTTTGCAATAGTTCTATGGCATCGTCGATAAATTTTCGTGCTGGGATGAATTGGGCATCGGTAAACCAGAAGTTGCGAATGCCGCGATTATACAATTGGCGCATCTCAGCAACTACTTCATCTGCTGGGTTGATGCGTACTTGTTTCCCTTCGACAACAGTGTATACGCAATAACAACAGTTATGAGGACAACCACGCTTAGTTTGTACACCTATATAAAAATCTTGCTCTTGCAGGTAATAGTTAAATTCTGGCCAGATGCTTTCGATATAGTCGTAGTTACAAGCTGTTTTTTCTATTGGGGTGGGTTGTTCGTGAATTAGCCGTTTCCGTGGTTGATTTTCTCCCACAACGTAACAGCGTTCATCTCGAAAATCTTTGCCATTTAAAAGTTTTTCCAGCAGGGTTTCCCCTTCACCTACAGAAATAATTGTCCTTTGAGGTAAGCTTTTACCTAATTGTTCATAAAATACACTGACTGCACCACCACCTACAACTACACGGGCATCAGCATTATATTTTTGGGCACGCTTTAAACCGCGTTTGATTAAGCCCTGATTTTGCCACAACTCTACATAGTAAGCAATAAAAATTCGTAAACCGCCAAATCCCCCGCGTAGTTTCAATAGAGGATTCTTAGCATAGTAAAATTCAAAAGCGTTTTGCAGTGGATTACCACCGCGTCCGCCAACTGGGGCATAAATTTGAATATCCCGCCAAGAAAATACTAGCAGTGTCGGTTTAAATTCATCAATAGAGCGATCCAAGGCAGAATTGTAATCTAAAGGTGGCACTGTTCCCAAATCAAAAATGCGCTGTTCGATATTCGGAAACTGTTTATGGACGTGATCGCTCAGGTAGACAACCCCAATGGGAAAGATAGGGTTACAAGGAAGGCGAACGTAAAGAATTCGATTTTCCATCATGGGTGTTTTGACTTCCATCTTGCAAGTCTTTGGGGAAAGCGAGATAAATTCCAGTTTTAAAGCGGGTTTTTGTTTTGGCTGCTCTTAATATCTCTGACAATCTGGCTTGACATTGAAGCCGATTATTGATATGTACGAAACTTTTGTTCCCAGATGTGGGAATCAATAAAGTTGCTTTGCATATCAAACCCAGGGTATCAAGAGAAGCATTATGAGGACATTTTTCATATAGCTTTACGATAACATTGAGTTTATTGATTAAGCGATGATCCCAGGCTATTAGTCCTGGGTAGATGAAAGACAAAAACACACTCCCGAACTATGCTAAGGACAAGGGGATCATCGCCATGCCTACTCTGTAATTATCTACCTTCAGGAAGTTAAAGCCTTTTTGCTAAAGATTAAAACTAAAAGAATTCACATACATTTAGTGTAAAATTACAAACACATAAATATTTACAAAATTTTTATAACCTCAGATATATATTTAGGTAGAAATAATCTACAAAGAGTTGAGTTGGTAGTCGCAGTTACAGCAATCGGGGATCAGTGGGTGTTAGGCTTGGCTAGTGTAATGTAAAATTGTGCGTAAATCTCCTCAGCAGTTATGGCTCAAATATTAGATCCTCTACCACCTGAGCAATCGGGGAAAATTCTTTGCTGCTACATTAATGCCACGAGCAAAATACAGATAGCTCGCATCTGCAATATTTCTAATTGGTACTTTGAAAGGGTTGTTTTCCCTGGACAACGTTTAGTGTTTGAAGCTCCGCGAAAAGGCCAAATGGAGATTCATACAGGGATGATGGCAAGTGCAATTTTATCCGATAAGATACCGTGCGATCGCCTGATGCTCGATGAACCCAGCATTTACGAGTTTGATACAGACTCACTAGCTGAAAAAGACCTTATTAATACCAAACCAATAGTGCAGCAAATTAATACAAAAACCGGAGATACTACAAAACCTTTACAAGTGGCTGGTTTAGCAGCTATTGATTAAAAAAAACAATTTGGCTCAATTTTAAGGGTTGCTGAATTCAGCAACCCTTTTTGTTTATTATTTATAGGGCATTGGGCAAAAACAGTTCCGAGTTCCGAGTTCCGAGTTCCGAGTCAAGAAGTGAGATTCCCAATTCAGCACTCAGGACTCAGCACTCACTACTCAGCACTCACTCTCCAGCTACAATCATTCTTATGAATCTTCCTTCATTTCTTTGGTTGTGGAAAATAGCCGCCTGGTCGATGGGGTTGTCCCTGCTGGCATATCTGGTGTTAGCATTCACCGGCGTTTGGATGTTTCGGGCGAGAACTTCGCAGACCCCATTTCTAGGCGGAAATAAGGAGGTGCGATCGCTCCACTATATAATGGGCATCAGCATGGTAGGTTTAGTGCTACTACTGCTAGCGGTCGGCATTGTTGGCACTTTAGGACACTTTGGTTCTTTAGGTCACTCGTCACACCTAATCGCTGGATTGATAGTTGTAGCATTAGTTTTACTGTCCGCTTTCAGTGCCACGCAAATTAGTGCCAGACGACCTTGGGCTAGACCCTTACACATCAGCATAAATATTATTCTGTTTGGAGGATTTGCCTGGGTATCTCTTACTGGTTGGATTGTAGTGCAAAAATATTTACCTTAAAGGATAATTTGCCCTCCAAAATCTAAAATTAAATGACAGAAGCCCCTGACTTGATTGCTCTTTTGAATCTAAAATCTAAAATCCAAAATCCAAAATTGGATAACATAGACCTACCCTACAATGAAGAAAAGCATTGTAATTGAGCCGTGACAGTAAACTTAGCCAATATCTCAACTTCTGTTTTCCGTCTGTCTCCTTTGATTCGGATAACGCTGCTGAGTCTATACATAGCACTCACAGTTCCATTACCCTTCTTATCGCAGGTAACGGCTGCACCCGTACCCCCAGGATTATTGTGGATAGGGATTAGCATCGGCTTAGTTGCCTTGTATGCTGTATTGACTGAACAAGTACTGGTAGATGACCAGGGAATTCAAGTTACTTACCCCGCCTGGGTGCCTCGCTTTTTTCGTAAAGGCTGGTTATTACCTTGGTCAGAAGTGAAAGAGTTAAAACCCCGCACTACTGGTCAAGGAGGGCTGGTTTATTATTTCCTCAGCCAGGATGGGAAAGCTTATTTATTACCGATGCGTGTAGCTGGATTTGCCCGTTTCGTGCAACTCGTGCAAACAAAGACGGGCATTGACACCACAGATGTTCGCCCTTTAGCACAACCGTGGATGTACCTAATTTTACTGGGATTCACCCTGCTGCTATTATTAGTCGATGGCTGGGCGATCGCTACAGCCTTAACTACTGCACAATTAACTTAAAATTGGGCATTAATTATTTCTCCCCCACTCCCCTTGAATACAGCAAAAGCCACATTCAGGCTAGAGCAAGTTAATCTTTTTACAAAGCTGAAAACCCAACTTCCCGGCAATCAGCAAGGGTATCCCATATTGCAGGATATTTCCTTTGAGGTATTCCAGAGCGATCGACTTGCCATTTTGGGGCCAGTAGGCGCTGGAAAAACTTCGTTATTACACCTCCTCAATCGCCTAATTGAACCCACGAGTGGCAAAATCTATCTAGAAAATCAAGAATATCGCCAAATTCCTGTCATCCAGTTACGCCAGATGGTGACACTTGTATTGCAAGAATCAAAACTGTTGGGCATGACAGTTGGGCAAGCCTTGGCTTATCCTTTAGTTTTGCGTGGTTTGCCCAAACAGACAATTCAGCAACGAGTCAGTCATTGGATAGAACAACTGCATATTCCCAGTGAATGGTTAGGCCGAACAGAGGTGCAACTTTCTGCGGGACAACGACAATTAGTAGCGATCGCTCGCGCCCTAGTCATCCAGCCTAAAATATTATTATTAGATGAGCCAACCTCTGCCCTAGATATTGGTACAGCTTCTCATCTAATGCAAGTCTTAACCCAGTTAAGTCAAACTCATCAAACTACAATTTTGATGGTAAATCATCAACTGGAACTAGCCCAGATTTTTTGCACTCGGTTATTACATCTACAGCAAGGTCATTTATTGGCAAATCAAAAAGTCTCTGAGATAGACTGGGTTCAATTACGAGAAAGCTTAATTCAAGCAGAAGCTCAAGACGATTTTGGATTTTAAAGTTTGAATTAGTCAATCGTCATTGAGCATTGGGCATGAGTTATTCTCCTCATCTCTCTTGTCCCCCATTCCCCACTCCCTACTCCCCACTCCCACTTCCATTACACTTGACTACTACTAAGTGTTGAACGTTGATTACTAAATCTTTCTCTAGTTAATTTTGTTTGTGACAGTGGAATATTGGTATTCAAAATTTCCATGTTAAAACGGTATCCTACATTGCGGATAGTTTGAATCAAATTGGGTTGGCGGGGATCAAGTTCAACCTTTTTCCGCAGCGACAAAACATGAGTATCAATGGTACGAGGGTTATCGATAGCGTCAGGCCAAGCACGACGCAGCAATTCCGACCTACTCAGAGGCACTCCCCCAGCTTGTGCTAAAACGTACAGTAAACTGAATTCTTGGGGCGTTAAGTCAATAAACTCTCCCTGGAAGCGAACCCGGCGCTGAACTAAATCGATTTGCAAAGTGCCATAATCCAGATAAGCTGGTGCATTAGCTGTGCGCTTACGGCGAATCAGTGCCTCTACCCTTGCCAAAAACTCTTGCATTCCAAAAGGTTTGCTTAGATAATCATCTGCACCCGCCTTTAAACCTGCGACGATATCAGCTTCACTATTACGGGCAGATAGCATTAAGATAAGAGGTTGCTGCTGACGATGCAACCAACGACAAAACTCAATGCCATCACCATCAGGCAAATCTGCATCCAAGACCACCAATGTTGGTTGATGGCTTAAAAATACTTCCCTTGCTTGATAAATACTCGCAGCTTGATGCACCCGGTATTCTAGTTGTTGCAAGTGCCAACCTAGTAATGACCTCAGATGGGGATTCCCTTCAATGATTTCTATACAAACCGAACCCACGGTGGCAAGACCCCTTAGCGTCGATAATTTTCAAAGTAACAAGCCCATGTCTAAGGTTTTGTAGCCTTTGTTACTTCAACTCCTATTAGCTTTACATTTCCTCATAAAAATAGTGGAAATATCTTTAATTTGTGCCTTGCCAAAAGGCGATGAGAAATATTCTTAAATTTTTGTTAAACTTATAAAAAGAGTTGTTAGACTTATTAAAAGTTCTTTTAACTTAACATTCTGGTTTTAGATGGGTGTAATGTGCCAGATATTTATAAACAAACCAGCTAACTTTTACAACAGTTTTTCAGCTTGATGGTGAAAGTAGATTCTTTTTGCAAAAATTAGTCCCCACACATACGAATATAGCACCAATACAATCGGGCTGTTGATGGGGAGAATCATAAAGATAGTTTAGCCGATAAGTAGAATCTGTATTTTCTGGAATAGGATTGAAGTAGTTTGTAGCTACTAGGAGAGTACTGGCAAAAGTAAATATGTTGACTTTTTGTTAAAGTCAAGGGGAAATTACACTTCCCATTTGGGCGTGAATCATTTACAATTCTCATTCCAAAGAGATTAATACAGCAGTTATGCTCCAAGACACACAAACCATCCGCTATTACCAAAGACTCACCGACGCCTTCGTAGAGCTATGGAATCGCGGTTATCGCACAGATGATATGCGGATGTATTTGGATGGATATCTAGCCGCACTGCGGCACAGCAACGTCATTGAAGCTTTTTTGATTCATCGTTTAGAAGAGGAAGCCAGCCGCTACTTGTACGATGGGTCAAATTTTGCAGTACCCCAGCCACAGCCCCAACCCGATTACTACTAATACCATTTAGCTGGCCATTGTTCGTAATCGTTAATCACCGCAGATGATTATAGCATATTATCTGTATTGGTCAACAGGTTGTCGTGGTGTGAGATTTTGGAGATATTGTATTGATTAAGACGCATCTCCTCAGCCCTATATTTGGTCTTGCCGATGTGACTGAGGAGATTTGTGACCTGCCTTGAAATCAATTCCAAGACAGCTTAAGTATTTTTGTCAGAAAACTATTAAAAAAACCCTTGAAAGGGGAAATATTATTTATTTCCCCTTTCAAGGACATTAAAAACGGCACATTGCCTTTATTGCCAAAGGCAAATTTAGCAGCATAGCCTCTGGTTTGTTGTAAAAAAGACCTTAGGAAGCGAGTGCTACTTCAACCTTTTGCTGCAATTCACCTTTCTGGTACAGTTCAATCAAGATATCAGAACCACCAAGAAATTGACCATCTAAATAGACTTGGGGAATTGTCGGCCAGTTAGAGTATTCTTTAATTCCTTGGCGGATTTCATTGTCTGATAAAACGTCAATCGCCTCGAAGGGAACTCCCAAAGTATTGAGAATCTGCACAACGTTGTTGGAGAAACCACATTGGGGCATTAACTTGGTTCCCTTAATGAAAACCAAAATCTTGTTCTGTTGTAACAAGTTATCAATTTGATCTTTGAGTTCTGGTGTCATGGTGTTTGTGTTTCCTGCATTGCATTAATGGAGTGTAGAGCGGAGCCGGAGACGCTCCGCCTCCGGTGAAGAGTGAGGAGTGAAAAATTCATAACTCCTAACTCCTAACTTTAGGAACTTGCTGTTGCTTGCCAAGCTTCGGGAGTGTATGTTTTTAATGCTAAGGCATGAATCGCTTCCGATGACACAGCTTGCTTCAACGCACCATAAATTAACTGGTGCTGCTGCACCAGTCCCTTACCTGCAAAATGCGATGAAACTACTGTCACCTGATAGTGGTCACCGCCACCAGTCAAGTCTTGCACCTGAACCTGGGCGTCTGGCAGTTCCGCCTTGATCATTGCCTCAACCTGCTGCGGACTAATCATCGCTATTCCTGAAAAAACTTACTTTTCTATTATTAACAGATATAGAGCAAATGCCTGTGCCAACTTCAGGTTTTGGCAAGGCTGGGGATAAATGCGTCTCTGAGGTGGATTTTTGAGAACGCTGTAAAAGCTAGGGCAGATAAATCCTATCTTAGCACTGGAGCGTTTCAAGGTACTGCTCAGGGAGATGAGGAGATGGGCAAAAACAGGCAACAAAAATTTAATTTATTTATTTTGGGATGAGGAAGATGAACTACCACCTTCTTTGGGATAAGGAGAATCAACAAAACCCAATTCAAACAACTGTTTATAGGCTTTCTTGCCTAAATCGCGCGTTGGATTTTGACTCTTAATTATTTGAATCAACAAGGGTACAGCTAATTCTGGCTGATTTTGGGCTCGATGTACCAATGCTAGCTGAAAGGTCGCTTCATCTCGCTTTTGGGCTGTTAATAGAGCTTTTTGCCGCTGAGAATCAGAAACTCTATTGTCAATTCCCGAAAAGCTAGTGTTTAACTCTTGATAAAAATTAGATAGCTGATTATAAACCTGACGTGCT
Organism: Nostoc sp. WHI; assembly: GCF_015714725.1. Lineage (GTDB taxonomy): Bacteria > Cyanobacteriota > Cyanobacteriia > Cyanobacteriales > Nostocaceae > Nostoc. The sequence goes on along the minus strand of NZ_WBKM01000134.1, from coordinate 10,280 downwards.
TCTTGCAGTTTCTTGGCAGCTAAGGGGTAGTTTTGAGCAGAAACAGCTTGTTCTGCATCTTTCATGAGGCGATCGCCTCCTTCAATGCTCAAAAGGCTGTTACTTTGGGTTATGGGGCGAAGGTTATTGGGATCGTTGGGGTCAATAGGTTGTGGTTGGCTAGTAGTGCCTGGTGACTGTGATACCTGAGCATTCACAGGTGATAGCAGGCTGAGGACTGCTATGACTGATAAAAGAGTACGGTGCATCAAGGTAACAGCGGCAACAGTGTTCATGGGATCAATTAGTGCGACAACTATATAAAAAAATTATGGAAACTTCGGGTATCTTAACTCTGTTTTGGTCTTCGACAAAGCAAAGCTACATCCTAAGTATCTCTGATTTAGACTAAAAATCGGTTTAATAGAGTTCCCATTACCCCTGTATATTAACTAACTTTTGGCGTCTCCCCTTCTCTCAAGGGAAGACGCCAGCGTCTGCCTTATGATGCCCGTTCGCGTAGCGTCTCCTTTAGCAGAAGGGCTGTAGGGAGAAGACCGCACTGGCTCCTCTGCGTGGGACAAATCATCTCGCAATTGTGCAACGCCCAATTTATTGATCATGCACGGTTAATGGTTAAGAGCCAGCCTTGAGACTCTTGATGCTTGACGAGATCAAGAATTAGTGATTTCTGCAAATGCATGATTAGTAATTTTTGTTTCTTGATGGCTTAATTGTTGCAGTGCCTTTGCTAAATCAGATGTAATGCTTTTGGCATCTTGTTTTATACAGCCACTCATGTAATCCCTTACTTTGATTGCGGAGCCAATGTTAATGCTCACATCTGTACCCCAATTTGGATAAGGTTGGCTGTAATTGATGCCTATGGGTATAATTGTCACTCCCAGCCCGGAATCACTAGATTCAGCACTCAAAGCAAGACGGGCAATTCCAGGCTTCAACTGGTGAACTTGACCATCACGAAAAATGTTACCTTCTGGAAAGATGACCAAAGCTCTTTTCTGCTGAAGTAGCTCAACTCCATGTCGTAGCGTGTGGATTGACGGACGCTTAGAATTTACGGCAAACCCCCCCAAACGTCGCACAAACCAGCCTTGCAAACCTTGGCATTCGTCAATAGTCACCATGAACCGCAAGTCTTGTCCTCTTATACAATCAGCAGTAGCGTAGGGTATGACCAATGCATCCCAACGCGCCCGATGGGTAGGCGCAAGGATCACAGGCCCAGTTGTGGGGATATTTTTTTGTCCGGTTATTCTAATTTGCCCAAAGAATAATGGTAATAGGCAGTGACGCCCTAATAAATATGCTAGAGGACTTAACCAAGGAGAAACCCTTGAGGTAGTAGGAGCCACCTGAGGATTTGCTAGTGTGCGCTGGCAGGTATCGGATGAAGAGTAAAGTTCCATCATGAAAGACACAGCTGATTAACAGGTGAAATTTAACGAAAAGTCTGATTAGTTACACCGTAGATTCTCTTGCGTGACTTGTGTAGTACCGGATGGACAGTTTTACCTCTGTCCGTTAGTTTCCTCTACGCCGCCTAGTGGCAAACCAAGCCTGTAATTGCTGACGACAAGCTGACTCCAGAATGCCTCCGATTACCTGTAAGCGGTGATTAGAAGCAGCGCTATCGGGTATGTTAATAACTGTACGAATTGCGCCAGTTTTTGTATCGTCTACTCCATATACAAGTGATCCTAGACGCGCTTGGACAATGGCACCTGCACACATCGGGCAAGGTTCAAGAGTTACGTAGAGGGTGCATTCATTAAGATGCCAATTTTGTAAAGTTGTTGCAGCTGTCTTGAGAACGAGAATTTCCGCATGAGCGGTAGGGTCTTTGTCGCGCTCTTTTCTGTTTTCTCCTTGTGCCAGCAATTTGCCAGTTGAATCAATGATAACAGCACCTACAGGCACTTCACCTGCATCACCTGCTGCTTTTGCTAATTCTAGGGCACAACTCATCCATTGTTGATGTATAAGATATTCCGTGTATTTAGTTAGCATATTCTGATCAATATAAAAATTTCAAAATTCAACACGTTTTCTAGGATGGGCATCTTGCCATTGGTGTCAACTTAAGCTAAAACTGCTTTAAAACCTCATTTCCAGCCAGAGGCTAGAAACGCTACGGTGTACACACAAGTCGAAAAAAGCTCGATTTCCCATTGTTCTCTCGTTCCCATGCAGAGCATGGGAATGTCTAATTAGGGGCTGCTGCCTCCAGTTAGATATTGAGCCAGAGACTCAATGAATGCATTCCCAGGCGGAGCCTGGGAACGAGGAAAGCCTTATCAAGTTAAGTTTTTATATAGCCCGCAAACTATAAGTGTGGGGCTATACAATTCAAAATTCTTAAATTTAGGATCACCAAGCCAACGGTTGGGGGCTAATTTGATTTCTAAATAGCGGCTTGGGTTAAAAGGGGATCGAGTTGACTTTGTGTGTCTAGTTGATAAAGGTCATCGCAGCCGCCAATGTGCTGATTATTGATAAAAATTTGTGGTACGGTACGGCGTCCGTTAGCGCGTTCTGCCATTTTAGCTCTGGCTGCTTCGTCACCGTCAATCTTATATTCAGTGAAATTTACACCTTTCCACCAGAGCAACATCTTGGCACGAATGCAGTAAGGACAAGTTTGCCATGTGTAAAGTTCGACGTTGGCTTTGACTCGCTCTGGATGGCGATTTAAAAGGGGATTAAGAAAGTCCAGCATATTGATCTTAAGCAAGGTTATAACTATGTCTCTAGCCTAGATCATTGCTGGCATTGCTTACCGCATTGGGGCTGGAACCCACTTTTAGAAACTCTCTAAATGGTTCCAGTAAGTCAAAATAACAGGTATAGTTTTCAAGGCTTATTTTCAGGATTTTGCGTAAGTCCAGTTTATGCTGGAGTAGTATGATCAAAAAAAAAGGTCATAATTGGCACTTTTCTAACCAGTCAGCAGTAAAACTTAACTTTCTTCCACGTGTATCCGCCCTTTGGTAGACTTGAAGACTGAAATAGCCAGATAAAACGACGGAAATTCAAGCAGTTGAGAGGGCAGACTCTGTGGAAAATACACTTGGGTTAGAGATTATTGAGGTAGTCGAGCAAGCTGCGATCGCATCCGCAAAGTGGATGGGCAAAGGCGAAAAAAACATTGCTGACCAGGTAGCTGTGGAAGCGATGCGGGAGCGGATGAATAAAATCCATATGCGGGGTCGGATCGTTATCGGGGAAGGCGAACGCGATGATGCTCCTATGCTTTATATCGGGGAAGAAGTTGGTATCTGTACCCAACCAGATGCCCAAAATTTCTGTAACCCTGATGAACTAATTGAAATTGATATCGCCGTTGATCCCTGTGAAGGTACAAACTTGGTAGCATACGGGCAACCTGGTTCGATGGCTGTCTTGGCAATTTCTGAAAAGGGCGGATTATTTGCTGCTCCTGATTTTTACATGAAGAAGTTAGCAGCACCTCCCGCAGCTAAGGGCAAGGTAGACATCAACAAGTCAGCAACAGACAATCTCAAGATTCTCGCTGAGTGTCTAGAGCGCTCTATCGAAGAGCTTGTGATTGTAGTCATGAAGCGTGAACGCCACAACGATTTAATTAAAGAAATCCGTGAGGCTGGAGCTAGAGTACAACTAATTTCAGATGGTGATGTGGGTGCAGCTATATCCTGCGGTTTTGCGGGAACTGATATCCACGCGCTGATGGGTATCGGTGCTGCTCCTGAAGGTGTAATCTCCGCAGCCGCAATGCGTGCTATGGGTGGACACTTCCAAGGTCAACTGATCTACGATCCAGAAGTCGTAAAAACAGGTCTGATTGGAGAAAGCAAACAAGCTAACATCGATCGTCTGAAGTCTATGAATATCAATGACCCCGATAAGGTCTATGATGCTCATGAACTGGCATCTGGTAAAACTATTCTGTTCGCTGGTTGCGGCATTACCACTGGTAATCTCATGGAAGGCGTGCGTTTCTTCAAGGGCGGGGCGAGAACTGAAAGCTTGGTAATTTCCAACCAGTCGAAAACTGCTCGATTTGTTGATACAATTCACATGTTTAATGAACCGAAGACTCTCCAACTGAAATAATTTTTAGGGAATGGGGAATGGTAAAAGTAGGGCGAAGCATTTGGAAAGAGATATTTCTATAAAACTGAAAAATAATCACCAAAATGCTTCGTCCCTATAGTAGTTAGTAGTTAGTAGTTAGTGATTAATTGTTGTTTGTTGCTGAGGAAAATCTACCAACCAATAAACAAAAATTCCCCATTCCCTATTCTCACTCAATACCTTATTTTCAACTACCAACTAGTAACTATAATTTAGCAAATGAATATAGCAGTGGTGGGGTTAAGCCATAAAACAGCCCCAGTAGAAGTCCGGGAAAAACTGAGCATTCCAGAACCACAAATTGAAAGTGCGATCGCGCATTTGGCCAGCTATCCCCATATTGGCGAAGTTGCAATTCTTAGCACTTGTAACCGCCTAGAGATATATATTGTTACCAGTGAAATAGATCAAGGTATCCGAGAAGTAACTCAGTTTCTTGCGGAATACAGCAAATTGTCTGTGCTTTCTCTGCGCCAACATCTGTTTATGTTGCTGCATGATGATGCAGTAATGCATATCATGCGGGTAGCGGGTGGTTTAGATAGTCTGGTACTTGGAGAAGGTCAAATTCTGGCTCAGGTGAAGACTACTCACAAATTGGGACAGCAATATAACGGTATAAAAACCATTTTGAATCGATTATTTAAACAAGCGCTGACAGCTGGGAAGCGGGTTCGCACGGAAACTAGTATTGGCACTGGGGCTGTCTCTATCAGTTCGGCAGCTGTGGAATTAGCGCAGATCAAGGTGGCAAATTTAGCTGCTTGCCGAGTAGTAATTCTGGGTGCTGGTAAAATGTCGCGGTTGCTGGTGCAACATCTGCTTTCTAAAGGTGCTGTGCAGATTAGTATTATAAATCGCTCTTTGGATCGCGCCCAAGAATTAGCGAACCAGTTCCCTCAACAACCTATCCAAATTCATTTGCTATCGGAAATGATGACCGTAATTGCCGATAGTGATTTAGTGTTTACAAGTACTTCGGCTACAGAACCGCTCCTTGACCGTGCCAAGTTGGAAATGGTTTTAGAAGTTCAGCGCTCTTTGATGTTATTTGATATTTCTGTGCCGCGTAATGTTCATGCGGATGTAAATGAATTGGCAAATGTGCAGGCGTTTAATGTGGATGATTTGAAGGCAGTAGTAGCGCAAAACTACGAAAGCCGCCGGAAGATTGCACAGGAAGCAGAGCGGCTTTTAGAGGAAGAAGTGGAAGCCTTTGATATTTGGTGGCGTAGTTTAGAAACTGTCACCACTATCAGCTGTCTGCGAAATAAAATCGAAACTATCCGCGAACAAGAATTAGAAAAAGCTTTGTCGAGATTAGGTTCGGAATTCGCGGAAAAACATCAAGAGGTGATTGAAGCATTAACACGGGGAATTGTCAATAAAATTTTACATGATCCGATGGTGCAATTGCGATCGCAGCAAGATGTGGAAGCTAGACGGCGCTGTATGCAAACTCTACAAATGTTATTTAACCTCGATGCAGAGGAACAATTTAGTTAAATTTAACAACAAAATCCCCGGCTTCTGTGAGAAGTTGGGGATCTGAGCTTTTAAATTAGATAGATGTCTAATTAGATAGATTTTTCGATTTTCACAACAGTTGTTCTGGGTCAATTCCCCGTTCTTGTAGTCGTATCAATAAATCTTGATATCGTTGGCGTTCTTCCTTCAGTTGTTGAAGAGCTACTTTTTTAGATGCGGTATTAGGAGTGTTCACTATAATGCTACGCCTCCACTCTTAGGCTTTCTCATAGTTTAGATGGTGGGATAGAAGTTGTGAACTACTAATGTTAATTATGTACTATAGCAATCCTAAATAAGTTGTAAATAGTACGTTGGTAGGATGCCTGATTCATAGTCCTTCCAAATTTTCTCTGTTCCAATCTCAAATCGGATTGCTATATTAAATATTAAGGTTAAAAGGATATGACAGATGTTAGTGGATGGATGCCTTGCTTGCAGTGTGCTGGCTGGAAAAGTACAAGCGCCTGGTGGAGTTATTTATGAAGATAATTACTGGGTTGTGGAACATTCTTTGAATCCTGTTCTGTTGCCAGGATATTTAATTATTAAACTCAAACGGCATTGTGAACATTTAGCGGAACTTACACCAGAGGAAGCGAATGCTTTAGGTGGAATTATTCAGAACACTTGTTTAGCACTTTCACAAGTAGTTAAACCAGCTAAGATTCATGTTTGTTCGTGGGGAGAACAAGTTAAGCATATCCACTTCCACGTTATTCCTCGTTCATCAGCTATGCCTGTAGGAAATCTCGAACTGTTAATTTATCTACGTATAAAAAAGTTACTCAATCAGCTAGGTTTAGGCAAGTGGGTAAGCGATACAGAAGCAGCAGAAATCGCGGCAGAAGTAAGCCAAGAATTTAAACAAGCTTTCCCAGTATAATACCAACTTTATCACATCCATATTGTGTTCAATAATCAGAAAGGTCATCCCGTCTTGACGGTTCCAAGTAATAATGCGATCGCAAATATCATCAATTAGCCTTGGATTCATCCAACAAAATTAACTTGGGATTGTTTAGCGAGTAGCTACTAAAATTCTTTACTAAATTTGTGTTTCTTCCTCGGTAAAAATCGGAGGCCACAATTCAGTAATGGGCAATTCCCAACCGGGAAAAAGTTCTGGTACAGTTAAAATCTCGCCATTCTCTAAAACTGTTGGTTCCCCTGTAGAGCGATAAATTGTCACTGTTTCTTCATCAGGATCAATCAGAATCCCGACGATTGCTCCCAGTTCTATAAATTTAATAATTTTACTTACTATAAGTTTAATTTTATCGCTTTGAGATTTAATTTCTACCACCAAGTCAGGGACAAGTTCGCCAAAGTAACGAGGACTTTGGAGAAGTCGGGAAGCGCGAACAAAGGAAACATCAGGCGCTTTGAGGTTTGTATCTGGCATGATGAAACCGCCTGCGGAATCAAACACTCTTCCCCAGCGACGAGGATTTACCCAAGCAAACAGGAAAGCGATGAAACGACTACTAATTTCGCTGGATACGATATCTGATGGGCCCATAACTGAAATTTTCCCATTTTCCAGTTCCAGCTGGTAATCTAAACCTGCTTCGGTAAAAGCGGTTTGAACTTGCTCTAAATCTTTAATTGTCATCATTGACATAAAAAGCTTTTTCCGCTAGGATGTCAACTTTGATTTTAACACGAGCAAAATTTCCGAAAATTTGACGCCATGTGCGACTTTCTCTCAAACCTAAGCTCAAATGCGATCGCACAAATAACATAAGTCACAGAAACGTCATACCTTCTTGTCCGTTACAGGTGGCAATTAAGCCACTTTTAAAGACTTACCTAATGTTTGTGGATCTGGTAAAGGCTGGCCATTTTCTAAGTACGATTCGATTAATATTTCTAAAACTTCCTGAGCATTTTTCAAAGCATCCTCATAAGTTTCTCCATGAGTACAAGGCTGCATAACATCTGGGAAATCAGGTAATGAAACTACATAACATTCATCTTCATTTGACCACTGAATTAATATTGTATATTTCATGCTTCTGGTTCCTGCTTTTCCTCTGCTTCTATCTTATTTAATTCTCTAATTTTCTTGGGCATATACTAATTTGCCTTTTACCCAAGATTATTTGGGCATTTAATATAAGTTTATTTGCCCAAATAAGCTTCTAGAACTTTGGCATTACTTTGAATTTCGGCGGGTGTACCGTCAGCTAAATTCTGCCCTTCGGCAAGTACCCAAACGCGATCGCACAAGGACATAATCACATCCATATTGTGTTCAATAATCAGAAAGGTCATCCCATCTTGACGGTTCCAAGTGATAATGCGATCGCAAATATCATCAATTAGTTTGGGATTCACCCCAGCAGCAGGTTCATCTAACAAAATTAACTTGGGATTAGTCATCAGCGCCCGTCCCATTTCTAACAACTTGCGTTGTCCACCAGACAAACCACCAGCATAATCGTGTGCTTTTTTTGCTAAACCCACTGATTCTAATAGAAACATTGCTCGTTCTTGGAGTTGCTTTTCTTCCTTAGCCACAACCTGCGGTTGTAACTGCACCTGCCAAAAGTTCTCACCCGTTTGTTTTTGTGCCGCCAGCAGCATATTTTCTAACACCGACAACCGCGAAAGAGTCCGTGCAACTTGAAAGGTGCGTATTACTCCCTGTTGGGCAATTTGATATGGTTGCAAGTTGTGAATCGGTTCGCCGTCAAAAATCACTCGTCCTTTATCTGGGCGGATAAAGTTCGAGAGTAAGTTAAATAAAGTAGTTTTACCAGCACCATTGGGGCCAATCAAGCCGGTGATGCTGCCTTTAGCAACTTCGATTTTTGCCTCATTAACTGCTTTGACACCACCAAAGCTTTTAGAAAGTCCAGTGGCTACCAAAAGGGGAAGTGGCGATGACTGGTTATTTACCAAGAGTGAGTTCCTCCTTTTTCCCTAGAATGCCTTGAGGTCGCCAAATCATCAGTATCATCAAAATTAGTCCGATTACCATGATCCGAAATGCACCCAAACGTGCTTCATCAAGGGGGACGATTCTGGGTAAGACTTCTCGCGTCAGCGCATCGTAAGCAAAGAAAATTACTGCGCCTAAAATTGTGCCGACATTATTACCAGAACCGCCTAAAATCACCATGATCCAAGTATCAAATGTTAGTTGTGGTTGAAAATTATCGGGGTAAATAGCGCCCAGTTGCCAAGCGAAGAAAGCACCAGCAATCCCAGCGATCGCACCCCCAAGCATGAGAGATTGTAATTTATACCAAAAGACATTTTTTCCTAGCGCCTTGGGAATTTCTTCATCTTCACGGATCGCTTTGAGAATTCTACCCCAAGGCGATCGCACCAAAATTTCTAACCGCCAGTAGACAAATGCTAAAACTAACAGCAACACCAGCATTAAACTTGCTTTTGGGTTGTAATTATACAGTCCCATTACCCCAGAAATATAAATCGCTGCTGCCAAAACTGCTAACACAATTCCCACACCCAACCGCGATGCAAATTCTTGTTTGCTAGTTCTTCTTTGGTTTAAATCAGTAGTCCGAGATATTTGGGTAATGCGAATCCATCGCCATAACGTAAAAAAAGTTACAGCAGCTAGCAGCGTCAACAGTCCAATCATCACAAATCTAAAAAATAAATTCGGCTCTGTGGATAGGGGTATGGGATAACTTTGCACGCCAAACGCCCCAGAAATCCAGGTGTTACCTACAGGTAATTCCTGATTATTTACCACCAAACGAATTAGTTCCCCCGTACCAATAGTGACAATTGACAGATAATCTTCTCGCAAGCGGAGAGTTGCAAAACCAATTACCAAACCCAACAAGGCGGCGACAATTGCTCCAGCTAATGCTGATATCAGTAGGGGAACGCCCTTTAAGCTTAACAATACCGTTGTATATGCTCCAAGGGTCATGAAAGCAACATGACCAAAGTTAATTAACCCGGTAAAACCCCATTGCAAATTAAGTCCTAGTGCGAATAAGGCAAAGATTGCTGTAGAAATTGCTAAGAAAATGAGATATTCAACCATATTAAATAGTTAAGACTATCTGTCCGCTCATTTTAAGAGATTTGGGAAATTATTCCAAAAATTCAAAAAAATTTCTATGTGGCGATCGCTCAGGGCATTAATTCCTCTTGTTCTTTTAAAATGAGCGAAGTCATGAGTGAGGGCGATCGCAAAAGCTATTTCGGCGTACTCAAAAGCTATTTCGGCGTACTCAAAAGCTATTTCGGCGTACTCAAAAGCTATTTCGGCGTACTCAAAAGCTATTTCGGCGTACTCAAAAGCTATTTCGGCGTACTCAAAAGCTATTTCGGCGTACTCAAAAGCTATTTCGGCGTACTCAAAAGCTATTTCGGCGTACTCAAAAGCTATTTCGGCGTACTCAAAAGCTATTTCGGCGTACTCAAAAGCTATTTCGGCGTACTCAAAAGCTATTTCGGCGTACTCAAAAGCTATTTCGGCGTACTCAAAAGCTATTTCGGCGTACTCAAAAGCTATTTCGGCGTACTCAAAAGCTATTTCGGCGTACTCAAAAGCTATTTCGGCGTACTCAAAAGCTATTTCGGCGTACTCAAAAGCTATTTCGGCGTACTCAAAAGCTATTTCGGCGTACTCAAAAGCTATTTCGGCG
>NZ_WBKM01000010.1 GCF_015714725.1 Nostoc sp. WHI | reverse complement strand
CTACCCAGATAAGTTCAAAAATCAAATCGGATTGCCATATATTAAGCAATCTAAAATTAATTAAATTATGACAGTCTAAATTTTATTGCGGAAAAATGTGTACAACATTACCTGCTATAGATATGTGTACTCGCGTACCTACAGGTAAGGCTGTATCAGTCATCGTTCGAGCATGGAGTTCTTTACCAGAGGGAGTTTGTAAACAATATTGGTACTCGCGTCCTAAAAACCGTCGGGTGCGGACGACTACAGGCGCATCGATCGCTGGCTTTAAGATAAAGTCTTCTTGGCGGATCATGATTTCGCCAGTATCGTCAGTGTGATTTGCTGTCAACTCAAAACTGCCGATTTCTGTTTCCCATAAATTACCTTGACGACGGGCGGGGAGGAAATTCGCCTGAGTGACAAATTCAGCGACGAATCGTGATGCTGGATCAGTATAAACTTCTTCTGGTGTACCTATTTGTTCTAAATGCCCTTGCCGCATCACACCTACTATATCTGAAATAGCTAGTGCTTCTTCTTGGTCGTGGGTAACAAAAATTGCTGAAGTACCTGCCGCTTTGAGAATCTCTCGCACTTCTTCTCGCAACCGCAACCTAACTTGGATATCAAGATTGCTCAGGGGTTCATCTAAAAGCATGAGTTGGGGTTGGGGTGCTAAGGCACGGGCGAGGGCAACCCGTTGCTGCTGTCCACCTGAGAGTTCGTAAGGGTAACGTTTTTCTAAACCTTCGAGTCTCACCAAAGCAATGACTTCGGCTATCCGTTTTTGTATTTGTTGTTTACTGAAATGTTTCAACCCAAAGCCTACATTTTCTCCCACATTTAGATGGGGAAACAGTGCATAATCTTGAAAAACAATACCAATGTCGCGCTGTTCGGCTGGGATGCAAGTAGAGCGATCGCAAACTATCTGTCCACCAATTTTAACTTGCCCTGTTTGCGATCGCTCAAAACCAGCAATCAATCGCAACAGCGTAGTTTTACCACAACCAGATGGGCCGAGCAACCCTAATATATCTCCTTGTTGCAACGTCAAAGATACGTTATCCACTGCGGGAGAGGCATTTTCTGCAAACCGCTTGGTGATATTCTGTAAATCTAGAATTACTTGTTGCATAAAAAGAGGGGCTAGAGACTAGAAAAGAGATTTTCATCCCACATATAAGAAACCTCTTGCAGTAAATCGTTCTTTCATCCTCTTCTTTGCGCCTTTGCGCGGCAGTCGTTACAACGGGGGGAACCCCCGCAACACGCTGCCTTGCCTTTGCGTGAGAAAAAAATATTTATGCAAGAGGTCTAAACTAGAACTTTGTTTGTATTTGCACTTTACTTATGACTTTCTCTTTTTTGACGTTCTCTTGAGAAAGCACCAATAAAGTTGAACCCATAGAAACCAACAGCATCGCTAATGAAGCCGCCGCCGCATCAGCGAAATCTACATTTTCTGTGGCTTGCCAAATTTGCATTGCTAAGGTGCTAAATCCAATAGGCGCTAACAGTATGGTTGCGGGTAGTTCTTTAATTGCTGTCAGAAACACCAGCACTGCACCACTCAACACACCCGGTTGTACCAGAGGTAGGGTAACTTCTCTTAAAGTTTGCCAAGCATTCCTACCTAAGCTATGTGCAGATTCTTCTAGCTGGGGATTGACTTGTAAAAGAGAACTGCGGACTGTTCCCACTGATTGCGGTAAAAATAAAACTAAATAAGCAAATATCAACATCGGCAGAGTTTGGTACAGTGCTGGCAGATAATTGGCACCAAAAAACACCAAAGATAAGGCCACAACAATTCCTGGAATTCCAAAACCTATGTAAGAACAGCGTTCAATAATGGCGGTGATTTTATTCGGAAACCTAACTGCTAAAATTGCTACTGGCAAGGCAAAGATGGTTGTAGCTAACGCCGCCAGTCCAGCCGCCCCAATGGAGTTGAGAACGGTGGGGAGTAAATTAGGGAAAGTGTAGCCACCGTTAAGTCCGCGAATCAGCCAAAATAGGGTGATACCTACTGGCAAAACTATACCTAAGCTAGTGATGGCTAAACAAAAACCAAAAGCCGGCCATTTCCAAATTCCCAACTTCATAATTTTCGGCGGACGTAAAGAAGCGGAACCACGACTATAATAAGCTGCACGCGATCGCATTCGATATTCCAACCACAAAATTAGCAGCACCAGTATCACCAACATCAAAGACAAAGCTGCGGCTGAGTTACGATTAAAACTAGTTTTATATTGTAAAAATATTGCTCGTGTAAAGGAATCAAACCGCATCAGCGAAGGTGTACCGAAATCACGCAAAGCATACAAAGCTACTAATAATCCACCTGCAATCATTGATGGTTTCAACTGCGGTAAAACCACTCGAAAAAAGGTTTCTCTGCTGCCATAACCCAAACTCCGAGCCGCTTCTTCTAAAGTAGGATCAATACCTTGTAAACCAGAACGGACACTCAGCAACATATAGGGATAGGTAAACAAAGTAATTGCCAAAACTGTCCCCGGAAAACCATAAATAGAAGGCAATTCTTCTACCCCAAATGGTTGAAGTAACAGTTGCAAAAAGCTACCTCGTGGTGCCAAAGTTGCAATCAGCGCAAAACTGCCTACATAGCTAGGAACCGCTAAGGGTAATGTTGTTGCTACTAACCAAAAACGCCGTCCTGGTAAGTCTGTCCGCACAGTTAAAAATGCCAATGGTACGGCAATTAGTGTGGAAAATAACGTCACCGTTGCCGCCATTGCCGCACTGTTGAAAAAAACCGTAATATTGCGGGGACGAGTAATCAATTTCCATAACTCTTCCCCACCAATTCCTGCGGTACGAATTATTAAATATAGTAATGGCAGAGCAATGGCAACTGCCACTACTCCTGCCGCTAATGTGAGAAATAATGGAGGGCGAACCGCTTTCAACTGTTACAAAACTCCTGCCTGCTGTAGTAAATTCAAAGTTCCTGGCAAATCATTTAAGTTTGTCAGGTTAACATTGGGTGGATTGAGCTTATTGATTGGTACTTGTTTTGATGGTGCTGAAATTCCTTTTACTAAAGGATATTCATTAGTTTCTTGAGCAAAGTAGTTTTGTGAACTCTCTTTGAGCAAGTAATTAATCAAAGCTTCTACATCAGCTTTTTGATCAGTGGTATTCGTAATTGCTACTCCTGCCACGTTAATCATCGATCCTGCGTCTTTGCTTGTGTAGTGGTGGGCAACCGGAAAGTTCGGATCATTTTTTTTGAAGCGATACAAGTAGTAGTTATTCACTAAACCGAGATGAACTTCTCCACGTCCCAGAGCTTCCAAGATCGCAGCGTTTTTACCGTAATCTTTAACACCATTAGCTTTCATCGCCTTGAGCCATTGTAGAGTCTTTGCGTCTCCTTCTAATACTCGCATGGCGGTGACAAATGATTGAAATGAGCCGTTAGCTGGTGCCCAGCCGACTTTACCGCGCCATTTTGGTTGGGTTAACTGTGAAATCGATGTCGGTAGTTCGCTTTGTTTGACTAGCTTGGTGTTGTAGTCAATTACACGGGCACGTCCAGAAATTCCTAGCCAATGCCCTTTGGCAGAACGAAAGCGAGTATCAACTTTGTTCAGCAGTTGAGAGGCAATTGGCAGTGTCAGCTGTTTTTTCTCCAAAGTGCCTAAAGCACCAGCGTCTTGAGCAAAAAACAAGTCCGCACGGCTATTTTTGCCTTCTTCCAAAAGTGCGATCGCTAACTCAGCAGTATCACCATAACGCACTTGAATATCCTTCTTCAAGTCTTTTTTTGCTCTCTCAATTAAAGGGCCAATTAGTTTTTCCTCTCTGCCTGAATAAATCACGAGGGTTTTTGTTTGGGCATCTACAGCTACCCCAATTCCCCAGCCGAGCATTAAAGCTACAGCTCCGGCTGCAACTTTCATCAATGGTAAAGTTTTCAATCTCCAGTCCTCCACCTGAATTATTACTAGGAAGTTTTTGCAATAACCTTGCTATTCTTAACCATTACCATTAACTTGTACTACTAAGCAAGAAAATTTCTCAAAATATTTAGATTTTTGCTGCTCTTGTCAGATGATGTCTAGGACGGGTGTATATAAAGCAGGTTATATGACTTTCACTTGCTGCATGAGCTTGAGTGTTGTGTCTAAATCGCTGAAGCCGTAGCCGACTTAATCGGCATTGATGGCGATTCGGCATTATTTACAATATTTTTCTAGGCAATATTTGATAATGATTTCTATTAAATCAAAAAAGTTGGCTAAAAGCAATAGTATACAGATAGGAATTATTCTTGTATGGAAATTGGTAAAGAAAGGTTTTAATCCAAAATTACCGTCTAGCTTTTGGTTACTACCATGATGACGAGGTAAGGTATTCTTTGGGCAAGCAGCAAATGCCGATTAATACTAAGGAATGCAGATTAAATAAAGTGCAAAACTGGGGTTAAAGCAGAAGTTCCTACAGAGAAAGCAGAATTTGCTACAGGCTGTGCGATACAAGAAAACGTCTTGGCGGAAGCTGCTACAGGCTGCGCGATACACGGAAACGTCTTGGCGGAAGCTGCTACAGGCTGCGCGATACACGGAAACGTCTTGGCGGAAGCTGCTACAGGCTGCGCGATACACGGAAACGTCTTGGCGGAAGCTGCTACAGGGAAGGCGGAAGCTGCTACAAGGAAGGCGGAAGTTGCTACAGACTGCACAAAATCCAAAAACGTCTTAGCCCAAGTTGCTGAGAATTTTAAAGAAACAATGGAGATTTTCTTTGATGATTTTTTGTCACAGTGGAACTATGCTTCTAAACCCCAACAATACTCAAAATTGAAAGTTATTTAATCCACGTTCCTAAGTCTGCTTGAAGAGATAATATCTACTAGAAGAGTACGATTTTAGGAGTAGACCTCTGTCTTTACAATTTATCACCGTTCCTCCCGCAACTTCTCAACCGCCCGCAGGCTTAATTGTCACTTTGCATGGTTGGGGTGCTAATGCTAAGGATGTAGCATCTTTGCTGCCCTTGATCAACTTACCTAATTACCAGTTTGTGTTGCCCGATGCACCTTTTTCTTATCCGTATTCCCCCGGAGGGAGGGCATGGTATGATTTGCGTGTGGAAAATATGTATCAAGGGTTGGCTGAAAGTCGGCAACTACTAATAGATTTCTTGAAATCTTTAGAAGACAGCACTGGCGTTCCTTTATCGCGTACTATCTTAAGTGGATTTTCTCAAGGCGGAGCAATGACTTTAGATGTTGGATCAAAATTGCCCCTAGCCGGTTTAGTTGTCATGAGTGGGTATTTACATCCTGATGCACTAACGACAGCTAAAAGTGGAATTCCGCCGACTTTAATTACTCACGGTAAATATGATGAAGTTGTCCCCCTGCAAGCTGCTTTGAAGGCACGAGAAACTCTAGAGTCTCTAAGAGTGGCGGTAGATTACCACGAATTTGACATGGGGCATGAAATAAATCCCCAAACGTTAGAGGTGCTACGGAATTTTATTGTAAATACAATTGATTAGTTAGCATTACGAATTTTTTATAAATTCTGGTATAAATGCTGAAATTTTTACGAAATCAATGACCTCTAATGAGTAATATATATAGGGTGGCTGCGTTCAGCGCAACTTAACCCATGCTGAAGGCAGTGCTGCATAAGGGAGGGGCGAGCATTATGACAACTCTAAGCATTTCCAAGAAAGAAATTGCTGCCATGACTACGGCAGAAGTAGAAGAGCTAGCTACACGTCTGGAGCTAGATAATTATAGTAATGCTTTTGAGGGTTTAAATGATTGGCATCTGTTGCGAGCGATCGCATTTCAGCGTCCAGAGTTAGTTGAACCCTATATTTATCTCTTAGATTTGGAACCCTATGATGAAGCGTAACAATTTTGGATTTTAAATTTTAGATTTTAGATTGGGGTTAACTGGCTAAAATCGAAGACTATCAGGGTTAATGTATTACCTGGTTGCTCCCAGACCTACAATGCCATTACCACTTAATCCAAAATCCAAAATCCAAAATCCAAAATTGAACAGGGTTTTAATTGCTGTAGGTGGCGGTATCGCCGCCTACAAAATCTGTGAGTTGGTTTCGACGCTGTTTAAAACTGGGGTGGAAATCCGAGTCATCCTCACCCGTTCGGCGCAAGAATTTATCACGCCTCTAACTTTAGCCACCCTATCTCGTCATCCCGCCTACACAGATGATGATTTTTGGCAGCCAACTCACTCTCGTCCGTTGCACATTGAGTTGGGTGAATGGGCAGATGTGATGGTAATTGCCCCCTTGACGGCTAATACATTAGCAAAGTTAGCCTACGGGATGGCTGATAATTTACTCACAAATACCGTGCTGGCTTCAACTTGTCCTGTGCTGTTAGCACCCGCGATGAATACGGATATGTGGGAACAGCTATCGGTACAGCGAAATTGGCAACAGCTATTGATAGATAGCCGATATCATGGAATGAGTACAGCATCAGGTTTATTAGCGTGCGATCGCATCGGTGCTGGTAGGCTAGCAGAACCTCCAGAAATTTTGGCTCATATCCAATCGTTGTTGCACACTCAAGGCAAACGAGATTTAGTAGGTAAACGAGTGTTAGTTAGCGCTGGGGGAACGCGAGAATATCTTGACCCAGTGAGGTTTATTGGCAATCCTTCAACAGGTAAAATGGGATTGGCGTTATCTCAAGCGGCACTTCACCGAGGGGCAAACGTAACCCTAGTATATGCCCCAGCTCATTGGGATGTACCATTAGGAGTGCAAGCAATTCCCGTCATTAGTGCCGAGCAAATGCAGCACGTCATGGTGGAATGTTTACCCAACGCTGATATCATTGTGATGTCGGCTGCGGTGGCAGATGTGAAGCCACGAGATTATAGTACAGAGAAATTGCCCAAGCGATCGCTCCCCCAAGCTTTACCTCTGGAACCAGTACCGGATATACTCACCCAATTAGCAGAACTCAAACAGCCACATCAACTGTTAATTGGTTTTGCAGCACAAACTGGGGATATTGTCAAGCCTGCATTAGAAAAATTGCAGAGTAAAAAATTAGATTTTATTGTTGCCAATCCCATCGATCAACCTGATAGCGGTTTTGGGAGTGATAATAATCAAGCGATATTTTTAGATGTACAAGGAAATCAGGTAGCGATCGCACCTTGTTCTAAATTAGAAATGGCACATCAATTATTTGATTTTATCCTATTTTGACCAAGTTCCTAGATTAATAATCTACCGAAAGTGCAATGCTTGCGATTTTTACTAGCCTACCCCAAGCCGCATAATTTGGGCAGATTACAGGCGGCGTTATACATTAATAAGTGTATCTGCAATACCGGACTTGTTCTGGCTCAGTCTCAATAGCAAAGGTTTGGAGATGTTTACTTTATCAGAAACTTCTATCCTGGCAGCAATCCTACTGGTAGCTTTAGGCATTTTGGGCTGGGGCTTTTATCGCGCTAGACCTTTGGGTAAGCTGGGAATCTTAGCCTGGTTACAGTCGGTGGTGTTGATGACTCCCTGGCTGCTGTTTTTTGGATTGTTTGCCGCAGGGATTTACATCAATATAGCGGGTATATTGTTCTTGCTGGTGGCTTCCACTGGATTGTATATCTTCTTGGGCAGACAGTTACGCGCATCTGGGCAAGATGCCATCCTCAAGCAACGGGCTACAGAAAGACTTGCTGCTGATTCTTCACTTAAAGCAAATTCCCCACAATTAGCAGTATCAGAGGTAAAACCGGAGAGCCTGCCATTACCGGAAGATGACTTGAATACAATTAAAGGTATTTTCGGTATCGATACGTTTTTTGCTACAGAAACGATCGCTTACCAGGATGGAGCTATTTTCAAAGGCAATTTGCGGGGAGAACCAGAGGAAGTTCACAACCGTCTAACTGCAAGGTTACAGCAACGCCTTGGTGAGCAGTATCGCCTATTTTTAGTGGAAAACACAGATGGCAGAACCGTAGTAATTGTCCTGCCTAGCCGCAACGATCCCCGTCCGCTCCAGTTATCGCAAAAAGTGTTTGCAGGTATCCTGTTAGTAGGAACTATTGCCACAAATCTAGAAGCCGCCGGATTACTGCTAAATTTTGATTTCTTTGGAAATCCAGGGCGGTTTACAGAAGCTTTGCCCATAGGTGCTGGGATATTTACGATTTTAGTAGCTCACGAAATCGGTCATTGGTTACTTGCCCAGCGTTACCAAATTCGCCTTAGCTGGCCGTTCTTTCTGCCTGCTGTGCAAATTGGCTCTTTTGGGGCAATTACCCGCTTTGAGTCTCTGCTGCCCAACCGTAAGGTCTTATTTGACATTGCCTTAGCAGGGCCAGCCGCAGGTGGTATTCTATCTTTGTTAATGCTGATCACTGGCTTACTGCTTTCCCACCCAGGTAGTTTATTTCAATTGCCAAATCAGTTTTTTCAAGGGTCGATTTTGGTGGGAAGTTTGGCACGAGTTGTCCTTGGTTCGGCTTTGCAGTCGCCCCTGGTAAATGTTCATCCCCTAGTGGTGATTGGTTGGCTGGGGTTAATAATTACCGCTTTGAACTTGATGCCCGCAGGACAATTAGATGGTGGCCGCATTGTTCAGGCAATTTATGGACGCAAAACCGCAGGACGCGCAACTCTAGCAACTTTAATTTTACTAGCGCTAGTGTCTCTTGGTAATACTCTGGCGATGTACTGGGCGATCGTGATTTTCTTCTTGCAACGGGATCAAGAACGCCCAAGCTTGAATGAAGTCACTGAACCCGATGACGCTAGAGCCGCTTTAGGTCTTTTGGCTCTATTCTTGATGATTACCACGCTCTTACCCTTGACTCCCGCCTTGGCTGGACGTTTGGGAATAGGATAGTGCTGAGTTAGAAGTTCAGAACCTCAACTTCCGAGTTCAAAGGTGCAACTTTCGAGTTCAGAGGCTCAACTTCCGAGTTCAGAGGCTCAACTTTCGAGTTCAGAGGCTCAACTTCCGAGTTCAAAGGTGCAACTTTCGAGTTCAGAGGCTCAACTTCCGAGTTCAAAGGTGCAACTTTCGAGTTCAGAGGCTCAACTTCCGAGTTCAAAGGTGCAACTTCCGAGTTCAGAAGCTCAACTTCCGAGTTCAAAGGTGCAACTTCCGAGTTCAGAGGCTTTATTTAACCTCTCGATTTGAACAGTCTATAGCGGAATTAGACAGCACTAGACCTCTTGCAAAAGTCCTTCTTTTCGCTTTCTTCTTTGCGCCTTTGCGCCTTTGCGTGAGACAAAAAATTATTTATGCAAGAGGTCTAATGAACAATTGAAGGCAGAACCAGAACGTTGGAAACTGCACCGAGACTCATACCAGAGTCAAGTTGACGAGTTAAAGTCAGAAATTTCGGAATACGAAAGACTTATTAATTGCGACATCAGCAAGCCTTTAAAAATTCAAATTGATTCTTTAAATAAGCTGCTAAATGCTTTAATTAAAGCTCGGTTAGCAGCCAAAATTAGTCAGCAAGAACTTGCTGATATATTGGGAATCGATGAAGAAAGAGTTCAGGAGTATGAGGATACAGATTATCAATGTGCCAGTTTTGTAGAAATTCTCGAAGTCAGCACGACTTTAATAGCTACTGAAGCGGGTCTGATTGAATCAGCCGCTTCCGCTTCAATAGTTATACGGTTTTTTCAAAAATTAAATAAGATTCCTATGGCTAAAAATGCCTCACTAAGTTGATATTACTTACTGCACAATCTGATAACACCCATTGGCATTAGGAGGCGCTGTTTGTGTTGAGGCAGTTGTAAGTAGCAGTGAGTTAGGTGCTTGGCCTAAGCCATTACCTGTAGCAATTACATCAAAAATGACTCCGGGTGGGACTTGTTGATTCGCAACTTCTACTGTGATTGGTGGGTTGAAGGCATTATTGATCAATGGGTCAAATTGGTCAGGTAGAACTGGATTGAAGTTATATGTACCAGCCGTAAGTTCTGGGTAAGGAATAGCAGTTTTGGGTGTCAGGTCTGTGATACGAGTTTCATCCACATTTGGGCTAGAGGATTTGCTAATACGGAAATCTATAACAGCGCTAGTTTCCGAAAAGCGATACCAACGTCCTTTAAATTTACCTGGATTAGGCTGTGTTAAATCCTCTGGAATTACAAAGGGTGATTGATTAAATAATGGTTGACCTGAGGGACCTTGTAGTGTTCCTGTTATTGCTACTGTATAAGCACTATTAGGCGCTCCTGTAAAGGTTCTAGAAGCAATTGTAGTGGAAGTACCAGATTGCACAAAACGTACATTAATATTTCCTGGTGTTACATTTACATATCTACTAGCTTGACGAAAATCTACATTCTCCAAAACTCTGTCACCGTTGACAATCACATCAACTGGTGATGCAGTAGGAACCGCAGCGTTAATAACTCTTAATTTGGCAGGGCATTTATAAGGGTTTAGAAGAGAATCTAGTAGGCTTAGGCTTCCAGTGGGCAATTTTTGTGAAGGCTCTGTAGATAGTTGAGAATAGGCTAAACCTTTGTATGGATAACTAGTCAAACTAATTAAAGATAATGTCAAAGCACCTAAGAATAATCGTCTTGTTAGAAACATATCTTCCTCCTATCGTGAGACAAAAATAACAAATGAGCAAGCCTTATTCTGCATAAAAAATGATGCGATAATCATCGCAAAGATTTTTTATGTATAGGGCTATAGATATTGCAATGGTAGATATTTAAGTTGAGAAGACACGTTATTTTTTCTGTTGTTTTCCCAACCATTAAAACAAAAATTTTATTTGATTTGTTTATATTATTTTAACATAGCTACTCTGGGAGAGACAATTGATATTATTAATGATAATAATTTGTTTTGCTCTATGACTAGCAAGCCTTCTAGCAACTGCTGAAGGAGTGACAATTGCTTCATTCCACTTCTCTACGAGACGCAAGCGCGTAGCTTGCTTCTCCGTAGGAGTACGTTGCATTCGCAATGACATATCGTAAGTGATTTGCCGAACTTGATATCAGATGCCGATGACAATTGAGGAAGCTGAGGCTGAATTACAGAGACGGTTTGGACAGCAAGCTAGTTAAAGTAATTCGTAATTCGTAATTCGTAATTGTCGGTGAGTCAGCGCAGTCTTGGGGGTTTCCCCCATGAGCGACTGACGTTAGCGCAGCGTTAGCGAGCTTGCGTTCGCGCAGCGTCTCGTAGAGAGCGTCACCCCGAAG
This sequence comes from Nostoc sp. WHI, assembly GCF_015714725.1. Lineage (GTDB taxonomy): Bacteria > Cyanobacteriota > Cyanobacteriia > Cyanobacteriales > Nostocaceae > Nostoc. Next base: position 20,540 of record NZ_WBKM01000010.1, on the reverse strand, counting down.
GAGTGAACCTTCACTGAAATTAAGCGATGTGTTCACCGACAGCTTATGAAGAAAATTAACTGAATGGTTTCCAACCTGTAAGCAAATTCGGGTAAGTCGTTGGTGTAGGGAAGATTTTTTGGAAGCCAATTTGACGCTCTTGGGGCTTTTCTTTGCTCATGTTCCAGAGGGTTTCATAGAAAAAGAATGAGACTCCAGCAAAGTTGCGATCGCGTACTTTTTGCACTTGTGTTTGAATCTGTTGTATCGGTACAGAGCGATTTTTCAACCCAGCTAAAATCCCCACACTCACCGGAATATGACGCTTGGCTGCTTTGACTTCCGGGTACTCTAATTCACTAACAAAAACATTCAAATCATCTCGATATAGCTGCAAAACTAAGTCTTCAATGATTCCCAACCGTTCCCACTTTTGCCAGTCTGCTAAAAAGTAGTCATAAGAAAAACGCTGAGGATTAGGCGCAACGGAAACCAAGCAATCTTTTTTAGTAGCTTTAATGGCTTTGAATACCCGTTTCATCAACTCGGTGATTTTATTAGCTCTCCAGCGCACCCATTCTGGATCTTTAGAGTTTTTAGAAGGAGCTTTACCACGGTGTTCTTTTTTGTAAAGTGCCACTGTATAGGCATCGTATCCTAACTCTGATGGCAAGCCAAAATGGTCATCAAATTGAATACCATCAATGTCGTAGTTTCTAACAATTTCAACGATTAAATCTTGGATGAATTGTTGCACTTCTGGGCGAAAAGGATTTAACCAAACGCGATTATGTGTGCCTTCTTTGACAATCCGAGTTCCATCGCTGCGACTGGTGAGCCATTGGGGACGATTTTTAGCTAATAGAGAATCTGCTGGTGCCATGAAACCAAATTCAAACCAGGGAATCACTGTTAACCCTTTTTGATGTCCCACATCCACAATTTCTTTGAGGATATCTCGCCCTTGGAGTCCGGGTGTAGGATCAAGCGATCGCCCGATAACTTTGGCTGCAACTTTGCTAGGATACAACGTATAACCCCAATTCCAAACCGCCGGATATATGGTGTTAAAATTGAGTTCATCAAGGCGCTGCAAAGATCCCTTGAGGCGATCGCGCTCAAATAACACATCACTATCAATATTTGTTAACCACACTCCCCTTAACTCAGATGCTGGCCTTCGCGGCAGATTAATTTGAGCGTTCAATGGAAAGGATAGCATCACCGTAGCCACTATACTCAAGGTAACGATGGCCACAAACAACCCTGACTTTTTGCTTCGGTGAATATTCCACCGAGAATGAAACTCAAGACACAACTTTACAAACCTTTTGATCATTGATTTATAGATATTATTAAATTATGAACAATAAACATGAATAGCGATCGTTTCGATTGTAAACGCTAAACCAATCGCTATTTAATCCTATCAATGAGTTTATTATTGGGCGCTGGCTGCGAGCTGATTCCAGGCTTTAACTGCTGCTTGTAAATTCTTTGGCAAGTTATTTTGAGAAATATCGTTATATTGAACCGTACCTTCTTGGCTGGTAAGAGTGTAGGTGATATAATCAGCAGCACCACTGGGGGCTGGGTAACTCAAATTTTGGAATTTGCTAAATTTAGAACGTTCTAAAAATCTTTGAAATTGTTGCACCTGTTGTACAGAAACACGGCGAACACTACGCTCAGAATCATTGGCATCACCAATCCGCACGCTAATCAATCGCCCATCTTTGAGTAAAACAGTCTGGTAAGTTCTACCAGCAAAGCCACCACTGGAGATTTGCCGAAATACGACATCTCGATCTAACGGCGGTGGTAACTCGCTAACTGGAATTTGCACAGGGGACAGTGTACTTTCACTAGCCTTTTGATTCAGCCTAACTGTGGAACCTGTTTGATTGGTGTGATAAACCAAGGTTTTGTCAATTGCGCCGACAACCACTCGCCAGCCTGGTACTAAAGCTTGGGTACAGAATTCATCAGCATTAGCTAATTCTAAACAGCCATTACTCCAAGTTTGCTGTTGAGCCTGAATAATGGTTAGCTGAGAAATTGGCTGTTGCAAACCTTTGGAGGCGGCTTGCAAAACTGCATTTTTTACAGATGCAGGTAATTTATCTGAGAGAGGCTTTTCCGAAGCTAAACGTAGCGATCGCCCGTTACGATTAGTATGATAAATCCAGGTTTGTTTGCCATTAGATACCGCAACCCGCCAACCAGGAACTACCGCTTGGGTACAAAGTTCATCAGGTTGAGGCAGTTGCAAACACCCATTACGCCAAGTTTGTTGATTATAATCAATAATTTCCAGTTCTCTGGTTAAAATTCCCTGTCTGCGGGCTAAATCCTGCAACACTGCGTTAGCTACTGGACGTGGCAAGCGGTTTGGTTTAATATTCTTTTTGAGAACTTCATTGCTTGCTCCTAGTGATAAACTTGCAGAAGCAGCTGTAGCCCCTTTGATAACTATTAAACCACTACCTACAGACAGAATTCCAGTCAAAATCAAAGCCGTAAGAATTCGTGCTTGATTGGGGTTAAAGTACTTTTTCAGCATAATTTTCATAGTAATATAGTGATGTAATCTAACGCGAATATTTTCAAATTACTAGCCTACACCAATCTAAAATTCAAAATAATCTCAGACAATATTAGGTGCTAATCGCTTGTTGTTCAGATTTAACTAACTGATTGTTAGGTAAATCGTTGGTTAATTCCCACTACAGATTCTAAACCCTTAAAAAATCCTGCTTTTGCTTTTAAAAATAGCTGATCAATATTCAGTTATTCTAGCCGATTAATTTTTACTTAAAAGTGTTAAGTGGTTAATTTTGATAACGTTTTTTCTATAATACCAAGCATAATACTTTTAACTTTCTAAGATCAGTTCAAAACATCTGACTATAACAAGTCATGTATTAAGATAAATCTGGAGGAAATGAGTGAAGCAATTAGTAGTGGCTAAATCAATAATATTCGCTTTCAACTCCCATCAGAATTCGATCCATTCTTTGAGGCGGGCAGCCAAGGACGAATGTGTAAATAATCAATTTTTTGGAAACCAATCAGGAGTGTCATACCATGCTATTCAAAAACCGGAGGGTTGCGGGTCAATCTTTAGTTAAAGAGTTAGTCGCTTATGCTAACCGTCCAGATGTTTTAGTATTAGGGCTACCAAGGGGTGGTGTACCCGTTGCCTTTGAGGTTGCCAAAGCCTTGAATGCTCCCTTAGATGTTTTGGTGGTACGTAAATTGGGTGTGCCTGATCAAGAAGAACTAGCTATGGGAGCGATCGCCTCTGGTGGTGTGCGGATAGTTAATGAATATATTATTAACCTAGTGAATATCTCCGATGAAGTCATTGCCAGAGTTACGGTGCAAGAAGAACGGGAGTTAGAGCGGCGGGAACGGCTTTATCGAGGGAATTGCCCTTTAAGAGATTTACAGGGGCGCACGGTGATCTTAGTAGACGATGGTTTAGCCACGGGTGCAACTATGTGGGCTGCTGTTGTGGCTGTGCGAAAACAGCAACCCGCTCAGATTGTGATTGCGGTGCCTGTGGGTGTATCCGAAACTTGTCATGAGTTGAAAACTGAGGTAGACAAAATCGTTTGTCTCTCGACACCCAGGCCTTTCCACAGCGTTGGTCGATGGTACGAAAACTTTCCCCAAACTACGGATAAAGAAGTCCGAGAGCTACTTGCAAAAGCGACAAAGAACGGTGAACCAATATCTCTCGGCACATGAAAGTTGCACCAGAGATTAGCGATCGCAAATATTTGAAATTATATTAATAGCACCCTTGTCTCTATCTCCCCATCTCCCTATTTCTCCATCGAGCGATCGCTCTCCAATATGCAGCAATTGGAATCTGATAGATTTCAATAAAAATCCAAACAATAATTGATAAATGTGATAAGAAAGTTAATATCGTCCAAATATATGGCATCCAGGTAATGGGTTCGTTGAGATTAGCAGGAAAATAGTAAGCTACTATGCCAATTATAGTAGTGGGAAGAATTACAAAAACTGCTGCTGCTAGTCCATAACCCCAACCTAATTCCACACCTTCTAACTGGGCTTCTGCCCAACTAAACCCATTCCAACGCCAAATTAAGGGTGGTTGCCTAGAAGGCATCTTAATTTGCTGTAGTTCTAGGTTGACTGTAAAAATTTCTTGGCAAAAGTCACAAGCCATAGCTTCCATCAATGACAGATGAGAAATCTTACCTATCCGACAGACTGGGCAGGGGTAAACTTCGTGATAGTCGAAAGATTTGGCTAAGATTTTTGAACTGGGCATAATGAAATGAGTGATCCTAAAAAGTTTATTTGGTCAATGAGGACTCATGGGTAAGAATAATTTATGGTGGTTCTCAATTGCCTGCAATAAGCTTTCGTAAGATGAAGTCAGAAGTTAGAATAATTATATATTTACGGCTTATATTAAGTGTCATATTGAAACTGACAACGTCACGCGGTGAACCTCTTTGCGCCTATCTAAACCTATCATTTTTGGAATAGTAGACAAAATTTTTCTCAGTTTTACTGAGTCTATCGCTTTTTTATTATGTTGTGGGGGTCTTGACACCGCCAACTCCTCCTGTTAATGTTACTTCACATGGTGATATATTTTTTAAATTTTCCAGCAGAGATCCCTACAAATGCTCGATAAAAATTCCTACTTTTATTTTTGGTATATGGTGGTTCACCGGTAGTGAATTGAGTTTCCAGATGGAAACCCCCCGGTAAACCGCAGAGCGAATTCTGCGGTTTTTGTTTTTTAAGGAGAATTTTATTGTGATGACTTATTTCAGCAGTTGGTTTTACGGCTTTTACTTTTGGCCCAGAGCAAGTTCCGGGTAAATAGCGTTATGCCGATAAATCAGAACGCGCCCGGAACTCCTCAAAGGTTCCGGGCTTTTTTGTTGTTACTGGGGGATGACGGAGACAAGGAGAATAATCAATGCTCAATACCCAATACTTAAATTTTCAGGAGAATGAAACTATGATTAATGCCAAACTTGCCGCACAATCTCATCCGAACCATCAGACAATCGTTAAACTTTCAGAAAAAGTCGCTTTTGGCGGTGAAGAACTGGTAATTATCGGTGGCCCCTGCACTGTTGAAAGCTTAGAACAAATGGAGACAGTTGCTCAAAAGCTATCTACTGCATCTGTGCAAGCGTTACGTGGCGGTGTCTACAAACCCCGCACATCTCCATACGCCTTCCAGGGTATGGGACATGAAGGACTGGAAATATTGGCAAGGGTGCGATCGCATTACAATATGCCAGTTGTCACCGAGGTGATGTCAATTTCTCAAATTGAAGTAGTTGCCGCTCACGCTGATATGCTTCAAGTTGGTAGCCGCAATATGCAAAACTTTGACTTGCTCAAAGCTTTGGGACAAGCTGGTAAACCAATACTACTCAAACGTGGATTAGCAGCGACAATTGAAGAATTTGTGATGGCTGCTGAATATATCCTTAGTCACGGTAATCCTGATGTGGTGTTGTGCGAAAGAGGTATCCGCAGTTTTGATGATTACACCCGTAACGTCCTGGATTTAGGGGCAGTGGCAGCACTCAAGCAAATAACTCACCTGCCTGTGATTGTAGATCCTTCCCATGCCGTCGGTAAACGGGAACTGGTAGCACCTGTGTCTAGGGCTGCGATCGCTTGTGGTGCAGATGGATTAATTATTGAATGTCATCCAGAGCCAGAAAAATCTGTTTCTGATGCCCGTCAAGCGCTTTCTTTAGAAGATATGGTGCATTTAGTAAAGAGTTTAAAGCCTGTAGCAACAGCCGTTGGGCGCAGTGTATCAGAAGCAATGGGGGCGGGTTTGGAACCTGCCCCGATTTTTTGTGCTGCTTAAATTTCAGTTGAATGTATGCTTGTCTCAACTACAAAGAGCGATCGCTTTGTTGATGCTGACTAGCCGATGATTTTTGTTGCTCTAAAACTCGACCTTATATCAGATCATGAACAATGATTAAGAAAAACGCGTGTAGACAAAGATGATCAAAATGTTAGCTGAAAGCTTGATTGGGATGGAAGCAAGATCACACATTAATTGGGTACTGGTAAATACCTGCTTGCAGTTTGCTAGTTGGGGACTTTTTTCACTTTTACTCGCTGAGGTCTTGAGAGATAGCTACCATGCTTTGTGTCACCAAGTCAATTGGCTTGCCAAATGGCACAACAAGCATCATAGCGCCTATCGCCGGGATTTATCGATAGTTTCCCTGAAAGTTTATCAAGAATCCCAGCTATATCACGATATTTTAGAGTCGAGTCTACTGCTGGTGGTATTGGTAGTAATTGCCTTAATTGTCCAGCAAATGGGGTTATGGTTAGGAGTAGCTTATGGTTGCACCTTCTTGTATGGCGCGGCTGTGCGATATTTCCAGGGAAAAATTGATACAGACTACAACCACCTACCCGGCCCTTTAGAGACAATTCCATCCATTTGGTGGGTAAATCGCTCTTACCATTGGCGGCATCATTTTGATGATGTCAACGCTTACTACAGTGGTGTCTTTCCGTTAGTGGATAAAATTCTTGGCACAGGACTGTCTCTCAAGGGTAAAACCATCGCTTTAACTGGAGCTTCAGGAGCCTTGGGGCAAGCGTTGACGGCTGAACTTGTAAAGAATAATGCTAAAGTTGTGGCATTAACCACTAATCCAGAAAAATTCGTAGAGCAGGTTGGGGTGAAGGTGATTCCCTGGCAGTTGGGCAATGAAGCCAATCTCAGGGATAGTTTAGAGAAAGTAGATATTTTAATTATCAACCACGGAATCAATGTCTACGCCAGCCGCACACCGGAGGCTATCAACTCCTCTTATGAGGTGAATACCTTTTCAGCATTGCGGTTGATGGATATATTTTCGACAACTGTAACAGGCCCACAAGCAAAAGCAACAAAGGAAATCTGGGTAAACACTTCTGAGGCTGAGGTTTCTCCAGCCCTGAGTCCGCTTTATGAACTCACCAAGCGATCGCTAGGAGATATTGTTACCCTTAAGCGTTTGGACGGGAATTGTGTAATTCGCAAGTTAATTCTTGGCCCGTTTAAGAGTCAACTGAATCCTTATGGAGTGATGTCTGCACAGCAAGTTGCTCGTGCTATCTTATTTTTGGCAAGGCGAGACTTCCGAAATATTATTGTGGCAATAAATCCTCTTACTTATCTGCTGTTTCCCTTAAAGGAAATTAGTACGTCGCTATACTATCGAGTCTTCAGCCGAACAGCGAAAAGTTAATAATTTCCAGGTAATCAACCAGTTAATATTTGAAGTAGTTTAGCATTTCGTAAGGTGCGTTACGCTGTCTCTAACGCACCTACTAGACTACAACGTGTTAGTAGTAGGTAATGGTTGGCGGTTTGGTCTATAATTGTTGTCTTTCTAGTAGATTATAAGCGATTGAGAATATTGTAATATAAGATATATTGCCCTAAAGCATTTTCTACAAAAATTATGACTAACCAAACAAATGCTCCTCCTGCTGTTGATTATGCACCCCTGGAATTACAAGGGGAGTTAATCGCTATGCAAGAATTAACCATTAAGGAGTTATTAACTATTGGTCAAAATCAAGTTCCAGAAAGTCAAAAAGAACTACATTTACAACTTTTAGAGAAAAATCAAAATCATCAATTCAGTGAATCAGATAGATTATTGTTGCGATCGCTCCGAGTGAGTGCTGATTATTTAATGTTGAAAAAAGCATACTCTTATGCACTTTTAAAATGGAAAGGCTATTCTATTTCAGATTTTGATAAATTAGGAAAGCAATAGTAGTGCCATATCTGAGTGTTATTTACTATAATGAAATGTAATAAAAAGGATAATCATAAATAATGAATATAGAATTTGACGATTTAAAGGTAATGTTTAAAATATTAGTCCCTGATTCATTAGGTAAAAATAAACCGAAAGAAAAGGGTGATTTTTTTGAAGACCTGGTTACTCCTTTGTTCAAAAATCAGAGATGGAAAGTTACTGCACGCAACAAAGTTTTACCAGGAGCAGAAATTGATATATCTGTAGAAGATGAACATACGAAACAAACAGCATTAGTACAATGTAAATTTCATGAAGACAAAATTTATAGTAATGATATCAAACAATTAACATCAGAAGCTTTTTTACTTTCTGACTACAGTTTCGCATTTTTATTATCTACTTCTGAACTAGCGGGTACAAGTAAAACATTAGTAGATACGTTTAATAATAAATATAATGATAAATTAATTGTATGGGCTGGTAAAAAGCTTATTTAAATTTTTAAACGTGCGTATGGTATCCAAAACCCTGACTTAGATAGATTAGGAAATATAGGAGTTAGTAGGATTACATTTTTAGTAACATACGAGAAAGAGTTTATTTGGGTTGTAGAACAAATCGATACAGATATAGAGAATAGCCATGCTTTTATTTTCCCGACTCAATTAACTCGGAATGATTCTGAAGATTATTGGAAGAGTTATTTTGATAAATTTAATATATATCAAAAATATAATTTAAAATTCGTTAATGACAATAATCAAAACTCGATCATTTATCAAGCATTAAATATTCCAAGAGAACATGAATTGAAGAAAGTTGTTATACCAAGAATATGCAAAGCAGATAAGTTTGTTGATTATCATTTACCTTGTAGTCCAGAAGATTTTTTTGGGCGTGTAAAACCAAAAGAGATATTTTGGGAATTTATAAAAGATGTAGGAGATAAAAAAACTGATTCAAGAATAGTGTGTTTAACTGGTAATACAGGTCTAGGTAAATCCTCGTTATTAGTTAAATTAATAGAGGAATCTAGTCAAGAAGAATATAAACATGAATTTTATATCCGTGATGTTGATGTTACCAGTGTTAGAGATGATAAAGCAAAGTTTTTTCTAGCGAATGTTTATTCAAACAACATTACAAGAAGCTATAGACCATGAATTTATTAAGATTACGAATTATAAAATAAAGCTAGATAGTTTAGAATATCCTTTTTTTGAAAGTGATTCTATTCAATTATTAACACGTAAGTTAAGAGAAGAAAGAAAAGTAATAATTATATTTTTTGACCAATTTGAAGAGATTTTAACTAAGAATTCATGGATATCCATTTATGATGACTTTCTGGAAGTTGCCAATGAAATTAATTATATTCAAGAAAATATCGTTTTTGGTTTTTCTTGGCGTGCAGATATTTATCTACCAGCTAAAAGCCCTCAATCTGAATTTTGGTATCAAATAAAACGTATTAGTACAACAATAGACTTAAATAATTTTATTTTTTCAGAAAAAGATACAGCACAAGCATTAAATAAATTTGAGATTTTTTTGATCAATAATACTCATATTAAAAAATTAGATTCTAGTATTAAAAGGTGGCTATTAGATAATTGTCAAAATATGCCTTGGTTATTAAAGAAAATTTGTGGTGAAATACATAAAGAGACTTTGAAATCTGTAGATTTTAAATCTAAGCAAATAATTAATAACATTGATATCAAAAAAATATTTGAGAGAGATATAGATGAGATAAAAAAGCTTGGCAATATCTATTATGATTGTTTAAAATATATTGCTGAATCCTCTCCTGTCTTACAACAAGAAGTGATAGATAAATATGGTTCTGATGTAATTCATAAGTTGTTAGAAGATCATCTAATTATCGCTACAGGAAGTAATTATAAAATTTACGCTGATATATTTCGTGAATATATTGTAAACAATAAACTACCGTTATTAACTATAAGTTTTACCCCTAGAACAAGCATAGTAACAACATTAAAAATCTTTAAACTACTGAATAGTAATTTAACTAAACTAGAAGCTGCTAAAAACTTAAATTTGAAATATAAAGATGGTAAAAGTACAATTGAGAATGCTATTCAGGATTTACAAAAATTTTTACCTCTGGAAACTCAGCAAAACTCAGGTTTAGTAAAAATACCTAATAATATTAATAAGTTGAATGATTATGAAATTGCTGAAATTTTTGCTGATTATTTAGAATCTCATGTATTAATTCAAGAAATTTATAGAGAATATCAGCCTGATCAATGTTTTCATTATGATGATTTTGATAAAATTTTATTAAAGAATAGTTATGTAAGTACTACTAGAGATCCAAAGGACTACCGTAGCAGATTTTTATCATGGTTTTGTTTTGCTGGGTTACTAGAAATAAGACAAGATGAGTGGATATATAGACCTATTAATTCTAGGAAAGGAAAGCACAAAGGAAACGTTTCGGACTGCGAGTTTAGAAATAAACGAAGAAAAGATAAATCTAAAGGAAAATATCGCCAGTTAAACGCATTCGATTTACTCTAACAAAGCTTAAATAGATCACTTACAATACAAGTAGATTTAATTGAAGTCGAAGAGTCGATATACTCACATTTCAACTTCAGTCTGGATAGAATACAAAAAATTTAAACCGATGCAAAACCAGTAAACTGTCTCACATGAGGCGATCTAAAACCTAAAACAATATCCGTTTTCGGTACTCCTAACTCTACTAATTCATTAGCTACACCTTCCTCTGTAAAATCGCACTGAATCCAGATTTTTCCATTGATAATATCTATATGAATCACCGAACCATAAGTCCGTTTTTCACCTTCCCAACCTAGATGAATTACTAAATAGTGATTTTTTTGATTATCAAATATTAATTGTATTTCCGTTCCCTTGGCTAAATGACTTTCTGTATGTCTTGCTAATACTGTCTGTACTAATTCAGGATAATTCATTTCTTCCATAAAATAATCTCCTCTTTGCTACTTTCAAATATCAATAATTTTAATTTATGTTCAGCAATTATTTCTTGAATCACAGGTATCAGAAAAAAAGCTGTATATATTTCATAACTAATTGCTAAATATAAAATACGATCGGGTTCTTCTTTTCTTAAAATAGAACGGTAATTAAGTGTTTGTCCTAAAGCTGTATGAAATTCACTAATCGCTGATTTTCCCAAAAAAGATTTTATTTCAACTGCTATTTTTTCTCCTTCTTTTTCTGCTCCTAAAAGTCTTTCTGCACCTAAATCAAGACGAAATTCTATAGTATCTACTAGAAATATTAAAGGATCATCAGTAATTAACCAACCATCTTTCTCTAAAGCTAACTTAACAGCATTATGAAAAAAATCTTTTGCTGACATAGAAACTTACAATAACACCCTCCATCCTATGATATCCTCTCTCTGCGCCTCTGCGTCTCTGCGTGAGAAAAACAAAAAAAGGGATAAGCCCAAAAGCCTATCCCCAAAAAATCAACTAATCAATGTATCAAGTACCCGAAGTCCAAGAATTGATGTACTCAATTTGATCTGCTGTCAAACTATCAATCGTGATACCAATAGCCTGCAACTTCAACCGAGCAATTTCTTGATCGACTTCAACAGGAATTGAGTGCAAACCAGGTTCCAACTTACCCTTATTCTTCACCAGGAATTCACAAGCCAAAGCTTGGTTCGCAAAGCTCATATCCATTACCGCGCTGGGGTGTCCTTCAGCCGCAGCGAGGTTAATCAAGCGTCCTTGTCCGAGAACGACTACTGATTTACCATTTTTCAATTTGTACTCTTCAGTGAAAGGACGAACTTCTTTGATTTCCTTAGCTTGTGCAGCCAAGTATTTCAAATCAAGTTCCAAGTCAAAGTGACCGGAGTTACAAACGATCGCACCATCTTTCATGACATCGAAGTGTTCACCACGAACGACATGCTTGTTGCCAGTCACAGTGATAAAAATATCACCTTCGGGTGCAGCTTCAGCCATTGGTAGGACGCGGAAACCATCCATCACGGCTTCAATTGCCTTGATGGGGTCGATTTCGGTGACGATGACATTAGCACCCATCCCACGGGCGCGGAGGGCTGTACCTTTACCACACCAGCCGTAACCGACGACGACAATGTTTTTACCAGCCAACAAAATATTTGTGGCGCGGATAATGCCATCTAGGGTTGATTGCCCAGTACCATAGCGATTATCAAAGAAGTGCTTGGTGTCGGCGTCGTTGACGTTGACGGCGGGGAAGGTAAGAACGCCTTCTCTAAACATGGCGCGTAGGCGCACGATACCAGTGGTGGTTTCTTCGGTGCTACCAATCAAATCAGCAATTTGGTGTTGGCGGTGTTGAATTAAAGCCGCAACCACATCGCTACCGTCATCAACAATAATGTTGGGGCGATGATCTAAAGCTATTTGGACGTGGCGGTTATAAGTTTCGTTATCTTCGCCTTTTTGAGCAAAGACAGGAATTTCATGATCGACGACGAGACTAGCGGCTACGTCATCTTGTGTTGATAAAGGATTGCTAGCAATTAAAACAGCATCTGCACCACCGGCTTTCAGAGCGATCGCCAAATGTGCTGTTTCTGTTGTAATGTGGGCGCAAGCCACAAGCCGTAACCCAGCGAAGGGTTTTTCTATGGCGAAGCGATCGCGGATTTGCCCTAAAACTGGCATTTCCCGTCCAGCCCATTCAATGCGCTGTCTTCCCAAGGGAGCTAGGCCGAGGTCTTTAACCTCGTGCTTTAATCGGGGAGAAATTGCAGTCATGAAAAGTTACCTCAAAAAATTAAAAAAGGTACGTAAAATTTACGCCCTCTACTAGGTTATTCTACCACTAGCGATTTTTGCTGCAAAGAAAGCAAATCCCTAGTCAATAGTTCTCAAAAATAGCTTGACGTTGGATTGGCCTAATCTCAACTTCATCCCCAGGTTCTTCCTTTTTGTTTTATCTTTGGTAAGAGTCAAACTTTTCTCAGCCTTAACTGCCGATTTGAAGTACATTGTCATCTGTCTGAAGATAGAGAATAACCAAAAAATATCAAAATTTCATCATCTAAAGGAAAACTTCAACTTTAGATGAGTACATTTACCCAAAGTAATTGCAGAGGATGATTTATAGAAGTAGTTAGTAGTAAATTTTACTCAAGGAGGTGTTTGAGTGCGCTTTCAATTTTTGGCGTTGGCTTTGCCCGCCGTAGGCATCGCTAGTTCAATGTCCATAGTTGCTGTATCTATGCCAAAAGCCACAGCCCAGATTCCTTTTTTACCGCAGTTGCAAACTCCCAGCAGTGTGAGTAATGATTCAAATAATAGAGTTGTTTCAGGTTGGATTTATTTAGATGGTCGTCCGTTATTTCAGATAGCGGCATCAAAAACCAACTTTCATGAGCGTTCAGAAGACATCCAAAAGAAGTTGGAGAAAATTGGCCAAAATTACTTTCAGTCACCAGCAGAAACAGCAGTCAAGGTAGAAGTTCGGAAAGTAAACGAATTACCAGTAATTTATGTCAACAGTCAATATCTGATGACCATCACTTCTGAGGATGCCAGATTGCGACAGGTAGATATGTCAACATCGGCAAATCAAATCGCTGAATCATTACAAGAAGACTTGCAAGAAGCAAAGCAAGAAAGACAAACTGAATCTTTAATCGACCAAGGTAAAATTGCTGTGGGCATCGGACTAGCAATGATTGTCATGAGTTGGGGAGTATATAGCTGGCAGAGGCGTTCAATAAAGCATTCAGTACACTCTATTGCCTCCCAATCCCAAAGGGAACTCTTCAACCACCCAACACCAGCAGATCAACCAATTACAACACAACTGAATCAACGCCAACATGAGCATCTGCAAGAAGTCAAGAGACGATTGTTTGAGCTAACTCAAGCCGGAATTTGGGGAGGTGGAAGCTTTTATATTTTGGGTTTATTTCCCTATACACGAGGATTTCAGGTAGGAATTCTTACAGCCGCCCAATTTCCTTTGCGATTAGGTATCGTATTACTGGGAACTTATGTAACTGTTCGTCTCAGCTATGCCTTAATTGACCGCTTTGCCTCTACTGTCATCTGTAGTGGTGCTTTCCTAACCCCAGAAAGTTCTCAACGGCTGCAACTGCGAGTTTCCACATTTTCTAGTGTGACTAAAAGTATTGCTACTATTATCTGCGTGGGAGTTGGTATCTTGCTAGCGCTGGTGTCATTGGGGATAGATATCGTTCCCTTGCTAGCGGGTGCTAGTTTAGTTGGTGTTGCAGTATCTCTGGCCTCACAAAACTTAATTAAAGATGCGATTAACGGTTTTTTGATCATTCTAGAAGACCAGTATGCTTTAGGCGATGTGATTAATGTGGGAGACGTGGGAGGCTTAGTAGAAAATCTGAATCTGCGGATGACTCAACTGCGGGATTCCGAAGGGCGTTTGATCACGATTCCCAATAGTGAAATTAAAGTTGTTGCCAATCTTTCTAGTCGTTGGTCACGAGCCGATTTAACAATCCCGATCGCTTACCAAGCCGATATTGAACAGGCTTTGAAGTTGATTGAAACTGTTGGCTTGGAGATGGATCGAGATTTGCAATGGGAGCGTCAAATTCTGGAAACGCCGCAAGTTTTAGGAATAGATCAATTTGGCGATCGCGGTTTGATCATTCGTGTATGGATCAAAACACAGCCCCTCAAACAATGGGATGTAGCACGGGAGTTTCGCCGCCGTCTGAAAATTACCTTAGACGAAGCCGGAATTTCCATTTCTGTGCCTCAACAAGCGATTTGGCTCAATGATGCTCAATTGTTAAATATTCAGGGGAATGGCAAAGCTCATTTAGGAATAGGGGGAGAATAACTAATGCCCCAATACCCCAATCTAGTACAAATATACTATAATATAGATAGCGTCCACAAAGCCTAGTGAAATGCACAACGGCTGTGTGAAAACCTTCTGGAAGATGGATTTAAGGGTTAGTCCGATGATGAAGCATTATATTCTCAACCTCAATCCGACAGCCAAGCATGAATGGGATCGGTTTATTTTACGTGACCCTCTAACTGCCAAACGCCCAGAAATTGCCAAATTAATTGCCGAAGCAGTTGGTGCAGATACAGGTAGTTATTTGGTAAGCGTGAATATCGAAGTTCAAGTTTTAGAGCAAGCTGCGGTACCTCAAGCTGAACAACTATCGCTTTCGTTTCCAGAGGTGAGTGTGCCGTCACAACTGCGGGAAGCGGCTTGAGGTAGGGTGCCTGCATCTTTATTTTGTAACAGTTTTAAGCGATCGCACTCACAGCCAGTATCTACAAAGAACAAAACCCTTGAAAACTTTACTTTTCAAGGGTCTTATGCTATGCCAGGAACCGGACTTGAACCGGTGACACGAGGATTTTCAGTCCTCTGCTCTACCAACTGAGCTATCCCGGCACGGGGTTTTATTTGAGCCACGATTAATAAATGTAGCAAAGATAAAAGAATATAGCAAGTCCTTGGAGAAAAAGATTTACGCGGCTTTCAACCTCAACTTGAACCAGATAAAAATGGCTACAAATAGTAGAAACTGGACAAGAACAATACTTGGGCCAGAAGCAAAGTCGAAAATACCTGAGACAATGATGCCAACAATGCTGCTAATGGAACCAACTATCACCGACATGACTAAAAAGTGGCTAAAGTGGTGACTCATCAGTTTGGCGGTGGAGGCGGGAATGACCAAAAAGGCGTTCACCAATAAAACGCCGACAGCTTTAATCGCTACAGCAACGGCGAGTGAAAGCAAGACCACAAATGCGTAGCGGTATAATTGGACAGGAATACCCTGAACTTGCGCTACATCGGGGTTAAGGGTCAACAAAATTTGCTGCCGTAAAGTTGATAGCAAGAATATGCTACCCCCCACAAGCACCAGTAGCGTCAAAATCAAATCTGTGGCATCGATCGCTAGAATATCGCCAAACAGCACAGTCATCAAGTTGCCACGATATCCTTTAATCAGGCTCGTGAGAATTAAACCGATCGCTAATGCCCCAGATAGGACTATACTAAGTACGCTATCGCTAGCTAAGTCGGTTTTGTCGATAAAGTAGAGGACAATAACGCCAAAAACTAAGGTAAAAGGTAACAGCATCCAAGTAGGATTTATTTGTAGCAGCACGCCTAACGCCACACCTACTAATGCTGCATGACCAACCGCATGGCTGAAAAAAGACAACTGGCGCAAGGTAACAAAACTGCCCAACATCCCGCCAAGTATTCCCATTAACGCAGCACCTGCGATCGCACGCTGCATGAAGGGTAATTTTAACAATTCTACCAAGTCATGACTATTGGCGATCGCAAGCCAAACTATCTGACATTCATTGAAGAAACTCATACTTACCGGCATCTTTCATCCTTTAATTACGAATTACGAATTACGAATTACGAATTATTTTAATGTTGGTGCTGGTAGCGACTGAAACCTGGGCCATAGGTTGCTAACAGGTTTTGCGGTGAAAGGGCAATTTCCGGCTTCCCAGTACAAACAATGGTTTGATTAAGGCAAAGGACGCGATCGCAATGGCGGCTTACCATATCAATATCATGAGAAACTTGCAATACCGTCCAACCTTCCTCCCGTTTTAATTCATTCAGCAAAGCGTAAAAATCTGCTGTACCTTGCACATCAACACCGGCGAAGGCTTCGTCTAGTACTAACAGTTTTCGAGGCATTACCAAACAATAAGCCAACAAAACCCGTTTAAGTTGACCACCGCTAAGAGTACCAATAGCTCGATGCTGTAAATCATAAGCATCGGTTCGCCGTAAAGCTTCTACTACTGCTGCCGATTTTTCTCGGTCTTGTCTCCATAACTTGGAGAAAAATAAATCTCCCCTTTTCTCTTTATTAGCCCATCCCAGTCCCACTAATTCGCTGACAGAAATAGGAAA
Source organism: Nostoc sp. WHI (assembly GCF_015714725.1). Lineage (GTDB taxonomy): Bacteria > Cyanobacteriota > Cyanobacteriia > Cyanobacteriales > Nostocaceae > Nostoc. Next base: position 3,816 of record NZ_WBKM01000010.1, on the reverse strand, counting down.
GCTGCGGTCAAAGATGAAGTTTTGCGGCATATAGCCCAACAGGTGACGTAAACGCCCCAGCCTTGCAATTGGGCAACCTAATGTCTCAATTGTACCAGCACTTCGAGGTATCAAATCTAAAACCGCTTTTACCAGGGTACTTTTACCAGCACCATTTGGGCCAACGATAGCTGTATCTGTTCCTGGAAACAATTCAAAGGAAACATCTCGAACAGCTAGATAGCTGCCTTGATATACAGTTAATCCTTCTACTTTCAAAATAGCAATATCTTTATTCATTATTTAAAAAATGATGGTTTTTAACTCCTAACTCCTAACTCCTAACTCATTTACACGCCGTTTCTAAAGTTTGCAAGTTAGCTTTCATGGCTTTGAAGTAATGCTGTGGATCTGTTTCGCCAGTTTCCAAAGAATCCAGCGTTTGCAAAGTTAATTTTAAATCTTGGGAGAGGCTGGTCAGCAGTTTATTATCTACTCCTGATTCGCTAAATAAAGCTTTAACTTTATACTTTTTCACGGCGTTAACTGCATTTTGTACATCCATTGGTGAAAGTTGATCTTCGGGAATTTCCACCACAGCAACTTGCTTGAGTTTATAACGTTTGGCTAAATATGGAAACGCATCATGAAAGGTAATAAAGGTGCAACTAGGAGTTTTCTGCAAAGTCTGCTGAAATTCGCTGTTTAAACTTTCTAATTCTTTAATATAAGCCGCAGCATTAGCTTCATAATTAGCTTTATTCGTTTGATCGGCGGCAATTAAGCCATCTCGAATATTAATTACCTGCTGTTTTGCCAATACCGGATCTAACCAAACATGAGGATTACCTTCATTGTGTTTATGATCTTTTTCTTCTTGCGATACTTTCACAACAGGTGAATTTTCATTTAAGGGTTTAATACCTTTACTTGCATCAATTTCAGTTAATTTAGAATTTTGGGCATTTTTGACAGTATCTTCGAGAAATTCTTCAAAACCTAAACCATTTTTTACCAATACATTTGCAGTGGCGATCGCTTTGACATTTTTTGGTGTTGCCTGATATTCATGCACCTCCGTACCAGGTGGCACTAGAATTTCTACATCTGCTACATTCCCTGCTACTGCCTTAGTAAACAAATATATCGGCAAAAATGTCGTCACAACTTTAGTTTTTCCCGACTTCGCTAGTGGGGTAGATGCAGCTTCAGTTGTTCCCTGATTCCTATTTGATTGGCTACAGCCAGCAGCCATTAACAACATTAGCAGAGCAATAATAGGCAAGATACCTCTTCTAACTCCTTTGCAATTCCCCATCACCGTGATTTCTCCTCAAAACGGATGCTGTTCTGCATTGGTCACAATTCCTACATTCTATAGTAGAATAATTCTCATTCTCATTCAAGACGCATAATATTATTTTGAGTTTCCTGTGTAATGAGTAACAACAAAACTTTTTCAGATAGTACAGTCCTCTGCAATTTAGTTTTCCCTGAATAATGAGGATTTCTTGACTTATTGGTTAAAAAATTTGCTAACTTCTGATAGGATTTGTCATAAAATTTACGTTAAAAAACGTGGTTTGGGTGTGAATTGGAGATCAGGTGAGGAGAAAAATGCAAAAATTCTGTAAATATCTGCTAGCTAGTCCAGTAGTCTGCGGTGCAATGCTATTTGTTACTACTGCTGCATTTGCAGGTGAAACATCCGGTAAGCCTGAAATCAATCAACCGCAAGTTTTAGCTAGTCCAGACGCAACAACTCAGAATATTAGTCAAGTTCAGGTAACAGGGCAAGTTACTTCTGTGTCTCAGTTGTCAGACATACAAACTACAGACTGGGCGTTCCAAGCCTTGCAATCGCTGGTAGAACGCTATGGTTGTATTGCAGGATACCCAAATAGTACTTATCGCGGGAATCGGGCACTGACGCGATATGAGTTTGCTGCTGGTTTGAATGCTTGTCTTGATCGGGTTAATGAACTAATTGCTACTGGCACAGCTGATTTGGTGAGCAAAGAAGATTTAGCCACACTACAAAAGCTGCAAGAAAACTTTTCAGCCGAACTGACAACACTTCGAGGTCGTGTAGATGCAGTAGAAGCTAAAACTGCTGAATTGGAAACGAATCAGTTCTCAACTACAACCAAACTGCAAGGGCAAGTTGTCGCAGTCGTTAGCGACGTTTTGTCAGAAAATACAGTCAACGGTGCGGAAATTACAGACGAGAATACAACTTTAGGGGTACGGGCGCGGATAGAATTTGTGACCAGCTTCACAGGGCAAGATACGCTGTTCACCAGAATCCAGGCTAATAATATTCTCAGCCCTAATATTGGTACACCAGAGGGCAACTTATTTTTTGCTGGCGAGGATGGCAATCCTAATGCTGCTATAGATGCACTGTTCTACAGATTTCCCTTGGGCGAAAAAACACAGGTTATCGCTATTGCCAATGCAGGTGCAGCAGACGACATTACCAGTACTGTCAATATCTTTGATGGTGATGGCGCTTTTGGTGCTTTGTCCACCTTTGGTACACGCAACCCAATTTATAGCCAAATGGAGGGCGCGGGGTTGGGAGTAACGCACGAGTTTAGTGACAAATTGGCACTAAGTTTAGGGTATTTAAGTGGTACAGCTAATGACCCTACACCCAATAATGGTTTGTTTAATGGTTCTTATGGTGCGATCGCACAGCTGACTGTTAAACCAAGCGATCGCATTTCTATCGGTTTAACTTACATCAATTCCTACAATCAGCCACTACTCACAGGTAGCAATGCCGCAACCCTCGCGCCCTTAGATTTAGATGCCGATGGTACTCTAGATTCCCAATTTTCCAGTAATTCTTACGGTGTCCAAGCATCTATCGGTATTAGTGATAAATTTGTGTTGGGTGGTTGGGCTGGGTACACCAACAGCCGCACCTTGACTGGGAACCGTGGAGAGGTTGACATTTGGAACTATGCTGTCACACTCGGCTTTCCCGACCTCGGTAAAAAAGGTAGTTTAGCAGGTATCATCGCTGGTGTGGAGCCTAGAGTGACAAGTTCTAACATCGCAGAATTGGATAGCGATGCGGATACATCTTATCATGTTGAGGCGTTCTACCAGTACAAGCTGAGTGACAATATCACCATTACCCCAGGAGTCATCTGGTTAACATCCCCAGATCATAATAATGACAACGATGATGTTTTTATTGGTGCACTGAGAACCACATTCAGTTTCTAATTTTAAAAATTTTACTTGAAGACGCAAATTTATCCTTTGCGTCTTCTCTTTTATTGATTAGATTGAGAAAGCAATTTCTGGGTAAAGTCTGCGATTTTCAAAACCTGTTAGGAGATGAAAAAATAAAATCTCTAGTTAATTTAACGGAGTCGAAATAGAAAACCTGTGGAAATTACTGAAAACTTTCTATTCAATTAATATCCACTACAAGTTAAAACTCTTAGATTTGTGTTCTCCTTTTGGATATAGCCTGACAAAGTGGCAGTTGCCGAATGAGTTGTTATAGATGTATGCAGTAAATCCTACATAAGTCAAGAAAAACTTTGCTAGCCATAACAAAAAGACCAGCCTCCCACAGCCGGTCTAAAAAATGTTTTTTCGTGTTGTCTTCTCAAAAGAGTTAAAACCCAATTGCGCGTTCCTAAAATGCAACGGGCAACTTTTCTTAACAGTATTGTAACAGCCAACACAGATTTTTCGTGAATTTTCATCAAAAAAAGATAAATAAAACCTTAAAAGCTTCTATCTATCAGGATAATTTAGCAGTTCGCAGGGTATAGATGGGGGAGCGGAGAGTAGGGGAGATAAGGGGGACAAGGG
>NZ_WBKM01000001.1 GCF_015714725.1 Nostoc sp. WHI | reverse complement strand
TTCATCCACCTTTGATACTCATTCATCCACCTCAAAGACTCACTTCCCACTCCCCACTCCCCACTCCCCTTTTACAACTCAATTACTGCTTTAACTTGCATATTGGTTAAGGTGGCTGCTTTTCGGCTGGAGGCTTGATCTAGTCGGATATGAACTTCTACTACTCTGTTGTCGATATTGCTGACGGGATCGGTGTTAATGACATTTTGACGCCGCACTTGCAAGCCTTTACGATTTACGATTCCGTGCAATTCAATGGGGAGGTAATCACCAAATATTCGCACTTGTTGCCCTGAATGCACTTTGCCAATATCGCTTTCGTAGACTTCGGCTATGACATACATTTGGCTAGTTTGCCCGATATCAGCAATGCCATCATTTGATACTAATTCTCCCGGATGGGTGTGGATCTCGAATATCTGTCCATTTTGGGGCGATCGCACCTCTGCCTGTTTTAAATTAGCTTTTGCCAGATTCATCGCTGCTATGGCACGATTGATTTCTGCTTGGGAAGCTGCTACATCCACTCCGCGCACTTCGGCGATTTCATCGAGTGTTGCTGTGGCTTCTTTGATTCGTTGCTGACTAGTTAATTGGGTGCGATTTAATAGTGCCTGTGCTTCTTGCAGACTTTTTTGGGCGGTTTCTAAACTTAAACGCTTACTGTCCCGTTGAGAGGCAGAAATTGCTCCCTGTTGAGATAGTTTCTGATAACGTTCGTCTTCTACTTGGGCATTACGCACTTCGGCTTGGAATCGCTCAATTGTCGCTGCTTGGGCATTAATATCACCTTGGCGTTCTGCTTCTAGGCGAGCGATCGCGGCTTTTTGGGCAGCAATTTCACCGCGTTTAGCACCCGCTTGGATGCGGTTTAGGTTTGCCTGGGCTACTTTTACTTGTTCTTGCGCTTCTTTTAATGCTGCTTGCAGGCGATCGCGGCTGTTTAAAATCGCAATCACTTGTCCTGCCTTTATCCTATCCCCCTCCTTCACCAACAACTTTTCTACCCGACTTCCTTCCACAGACACCGCAGCAGACAGTTTAATTACCTTTCCCTGTGGTTCGATCCGCCCTAAAGCTGTTACCGTTTTTAACTGTGGTAATTGTGTTGCTGGCACTTGTGCTTCTTGAGTTGCATAATTTTGCCAGCGTTTTACTATATAAAAACTGATTCCACCTACCAATAAAAATGCAATTATACCTATAGCAACGGACGGACGCAGAATAAATTTAGGGAACGTTCTGTACCCTAACTTTGAGTTTCGCACCATAGATTACCTCTTAACTAGTGGCGCAGAAAAGAGAACAGATTAGATTTTTCTCAGGACTTATTTGCTAATTCCTATAGCAATCCAATTTGATTTTTGAACTTATTTTTTAACTTATTTACGTAGGCAGGCGAGAGGCAAGACAATACGGTTCAGTTAAGGTGCACAGTCCTTAATGATCCCCTTTAGTCACCCTTAAAAAGGGGGAAATAGTACGGAGTTTTTTCAAAAATCAAATTATAGTCCTATACTTCTTTAGGTTTAAATCCCCGCCTAAAAATGTCTTTAATTTTGAATTTTGAATCGTTAAGTTCTTAGCAAACTACTTTTGTTTTATGAAAGTACTCAGGTATAGTAAACGGTTTTAAAATTACGGGTTGTAACAGCGCCAACAATCATACCAATTCAATTAATGCTTGCAACACATCCTTGGATAGAGACGCGATTCATCGCGTCTCTACAGATGGTCTATTTGTCGGATTATTTTTTCAAATTGGTATCAGATGTAACTTAAGTAAGTTTTTGCAATGCCTGCGGTGGTCATTGATACCAATTCAATTAATGATTGCAACACATCCTTGAGTAAAGACGCGATGAATTGCGTCTCTACAGATGGTCTATTTGTCGCATTCTTTTTTCAAATTGGTATGAGCTTGCCGTTGGCGCAGCCTCCCGTAGACATAGCTTACGCAACTAACAAAGGATAGTTTGTAAAAGGCTGAAACAACCTATTTACGTAATACACAAGATGAGTCATTTGTATAGTACGTAAGTCTTAACTTGATGTCTGAGAGTCAAGTAATAGACACTAATTAGGTATTCAAATACTAAACACATGAAAAAAACTAGTCTTTTTAAATTTCTGCTGCCTTGTGTAACTGTAGCCTTACCTATAGCTTTGATCGGGTCTTTAAGCCCAACTAAAGCACAAGCACAGCATTTAAACATGGGCAATCCAAGTAGTGCTGGAACAACAAGCACAAGCAATTATTTATTATCAAAATTCCAGTATGCGCTGAGTTACAGCTGCATCAAAGGGATTCCAAATTGGGTGTCTTGGCAGCTAAATTCCTCGTGGCTGGGTTCAGCGCCAAGGCAAGACGACTTCCGCGCTGATACCACCCTCCCAGCAGGATGCAATCGCATAGGTGGTTCTGAGTATTCTGGTAGCGGGTTTGACAGAGGACACATGACACCCTCTGCTGACAGAACAAGGACAGTGACGGATAACTCTGCAACTTTTCTGATGACGAATATAGTGCCACAGTCACCGGACAATAATCAGGGGCCTTGGGCAGTGCTAGAAAACTACGCGAGAACCTTAGTAAGCCAAGGGAAAGAACTATATATTATTTCTGGAGCCTACGGCGTTGGTGGAACTGGTTCCAATGGCACAAGAACTACAATTGCTAATGGCAGAGTTGAAGTTCCTAATAGAACTTGGAAGGTTATTGTGGTACTAGACGGCCCAGGTACTGCGGCGTCGGTTACGACTAGCACGAGGGTTATTGCCGTTAATATGCCCAACACTCAAGGCATAAGAAACGTGGATTGGAGACAATATAGAGTCTCTGTTGACTCAATTGAATCCAATACAGGCTTCAATTTATTATCTAATGTATCAACATCTGTTCAATCTGTAATTGAATCTACAGTTGACACACAACCTTAATATAATTCGTAATGACGCTCTCTACGAGACGCTAAAAGCGAACGCGGACTCGCTACCGCTACGCTAACGTAATTCGTAATTCGTAATTATTAACTTATGTCAATTAATTACGAATTACGAATTAGCTGCTAGGTTTCCACAATTTTGGTAGAAAGCCCTGCTAAATCTCCAGATGGGGTTTTGCCGATGATATAAACATCAATATTTATCGTACCTATGCGATAAATATTGATTTCATTGAGGTTATCTTTAAGCGTCTGGACAAGTGTTTGAAATTTTTTAACATTCTGTTTCTGTGGTTCGTCGTGCCACTCTTTTTCATAGGCACAATTCCGAAAGAAATAATCTAAAGCTACTTCTTCAACTGGTGAGTCTTCGGGATGGTCTGTTAGCTGGAGTAGTTTCTGAGTTGTCAGATTGTTAGCTTCACCAGTCCATAAGAAAACCTCAAAAGGGTACTCTGACTCGCTCATCATTAACAAATCAGCACAAGACTGTTTTAAGTTTTCAGTAAGATCGTTAGTCATTAGTTATTAATTTTTGACAACGTTCATACTGTATCATTGCCTGTTCCTTTAAACTGCTGAGACAACAGCATGATCATTTACTAGTTTGCCATCTTCCATGTGAACTATGCGATCGGCGATATCGAGAATGCGGTTGTCATGAGTGACTAAAAGAATGGTACAGCCTTGTTCTTTTGCTAGTTTTTGCATCAAGTTGACTACATCTCGCCCCGATTTGCTGTCAAGGGCGGCGGTGGGTTCATCCGCTAAGACAATTTTAGGACGACTGACCAACGCCCGCGCGATCGCAACTCTTTGTTTTTGTCCTCCAGATAAATCATCAGGATAATAGTTGAGGCGATTCCCTAATCCTACCTCCTCTAACAATTGGGCTGACCGAGTTTTCATTTCTGGCGGCGAAATATTTTTGTGGACTTCCAAGCCCATTCTGACGTTCTGGAGTACTGTCAAGCTACCGTGCAAGTTGTGCGCTTGGAATATATAACCGTTATTGCGTCGCGCCTGGGTAAGTTTTGCTGGATTAGCGCCACAAAGTTCTTGTCCCAATATCTGCAAACTACCAGACTGGGCAGAACGCAATCCACCTACTAAGGTGAGAAGTGTAGTTTTACCAGAACCCGAAGGCCCAGTCATAATAATAATTTCGCCAGCGTTAATTTCTAGGTTGATATCAAAGAGAACTTGTTTACGGAGTTGACCATGACCAAAGTAATGGTCGAGATTTTTAACAGAGATGACGGGAGACATACTAATTTTAGATTTTAAATTTTAGATTTTGAATTGGGAATTGGGTAAGTATTTTTATGCCCAATGCCCATTTTTAAAACATGTCGGCGGGGTCGGCGGACTGTAATTTGCGAGTGGCGATCGCACCAGAAATTATGCACATAATCATGGTTAGCGCTAATACTGTCAAGGCTCGCGCTAGGGTCATATAAAGTGGTAAATTGGTGGCATTCCGAGTTAGATAGTAAAGTCCCAATGGTGCGATCGCTCCTGGAATAAAGCCCAGCACTGCTAAAATTATCGCTTCTTCAAAGACCACACCTAATAAGTAGAGATTGTTATATCCCATTGCTTTGAAAGTGGCGTATTCTTTTATATGAGAATTCACATCTGTAGACAGAACTTGATAGACGATAATCACGCCCACCATAAATCCCATCGCTACACCCAAGCTAAAGATAAACCCAATGGCAGTATTTGTCTGCCAATAATATTTTTCAAATTCGATAAATTCTGCTTTGGTTAAAACTTTGACATCATTACCTAAATGGGAATTTAAAGCTGTTTTCATCTGATTTGGATCATAGCCTGGTTGTAGTTGCACCAAACCGAGACTGACACCGCTAGCTTCTCGCCTGGGAAATAGTCGTAAAAAGTTTTGGTCGCTGGTGATCAAAGTACCATCAGCTATAAAAGAAGCGCCAACTGTAAATAAACCGCTAATGGTAGTCGTCCGCCGTTCTATTTCGGTGGTGACAGTTTTACCCTGATCAATTTGAGCGATCGCTTCTTGATAATCTCCTCTGGAGGCGCGATCAAAAAGAACGGTATCTGGTAGTTTAATAGTATCTTGTTGGCGATTCACATCCGCTAAGTTAAACACTTGCTTGTCTGGATTGAAACCCATAACTAAAACTGTTGTCTTATTACGTGTTTGGGGATTTTTCCAATCCACAATATTAACATACATACCTTCTGCCGACTTGACCCCCGGTATATCCATTGCCTGATAGAGTCGTCGCCGCGTAAAGCTGGACATATTAGCCAGGTTACGTGCTTGGGGACTGATTACAAACATATCAGCCTGCATACTTTGATGCAACCTAGTGTTACTTTCAAATAAGGCAGACTGAAATCCTAGTTGCATAAACATCAGAACATCTGCAAAGGCAATGCCTGACAATGCTACCAATAAACGACCTTTTTCATGACTTAGTTGCAGCCAACCAAGAGGGGTTCGCCTCTGCAATTGTTGAATAAATCCAATCATAGTTCAATCACCGCCTTGACTTGCAGATTGGTCAATTTGCCAGCTTTGGTGCTAGATGCTTCATTTAATCGCACATGAACTTCTACTACCCTGCCGTCAATATTACTAGAAGGGTCACTATTAATCAGATTTTGTCGCTGCACTTGCATCCCAATCCAATCCACGGTTCCCTGTAATTCTCCAGAGAGGGAATCACTGATTATCTTAACCCGTTGACCCGATCGCACTTTGTTAATATCACTTTGGTAGACTTCTGCAACTGCATACATTTGTTCGGTTTGACCTAGTTCCACAATCCCGTCATTGCTAACGGTTTCTCCGGCTCGTGTATTAATCTTCAGAATTTGTCCTGTTTTGGGAGCGCGGATGTATGCCTGATTTAATTCTGCTTTCATTTTCTTGACGGTAGCTTGGGCGCTGTCTACCTCTGCTTGGGCATTGGCTACATCTGTGGGACGGACTTCAGAGGTTTGGTTCAGGGTGGCTTTTGCTTCGTTAATCTGCTGTTGTAAGGTGGCGAGGGTTTTATCCCGATTAGCTTTTGCTTCGTTAATCTGCTGTTCTATGGTAGTTATAGTTCTTGTCTGGGTGGCTTGGCTTTCGATTAACTGCTGAGTGGAAGTTTCTGCGCTCAAACGTCTGGTATCAACTTCTTGACTGGAAATTGCCCCTGCTTTGTATAAACTTTCGTAACGTTGCACGTTGGCTTGGGCGTTGCGTCTCTCGGCTGCGACGCGAGACACCGTTGCTTGTAAGCTTTTTTGCTGCCCTTGCAATTCTGCTTCTAGGCGATTAATTGTGGCTTGCTGAGTTTTGACGTTTCCTTCTAGTTCTACTTGTAAACGGTTCACTGTAGCTTGTCGCGCTCCAATTTCTCCTTGCTTGGCTCCCGCTTTCACCTGCTCTAGGCGGGATTTAGCTACTTGAACTTGTTCTTGGACTTCACCCAAACTAGCTTGTAAGCGATCGCGACTGTCCATAATCGCAATTACCTGTTCAACTTTAACGCGATCGCCTTCTTTCACCAACAGTTGCTCAACCCGGTTTCCTTCATTAGAAGAAGGTGCAGACAGTTTGATTACCTCTCCATTTGGTTCCAGCCGACCCAATGCTGTCACTGTTTTGACCACTGGCTGAATAGCTACTGGCACTTCTTGGCTGGCTTTAGACTGACTCTGAAACTTTAGCACCGTGTAAACACTGGCTCCACTTACTAGCATTGATGTAATTATTGCTAGTGTGATAGGCGATCGAAAAATATTTTGGGAAGACTGTAATTCCTCTAATTTGAAGTTTTGTGTCATCTGATTTTCCTCTTCGCAGCAGGATTTTTTTACTAAACCGTTCAGTTCAATTTATGCTAAACTAAACGGAGTAGTTTAGTCAAGAGATTGTGATCAGAAATAAATTGTTTATAAGAAAGGATAATTAATAAATGGTACGCATCAAAGCTGGCGAAGTTGTTCGAGACAATCCCGTTGATAAAGTGGAGCAAATTCTGCAAGGGGCAATGCAGGAGTTTCTCCAACATGGTTATGCTGGTACAAGTATGGATCGGGTAGCAGTAGCAGCCAGTGTTTCTAAAGCGACAGTTTACAGCCACTTTCAAGATAAAGAAGGACTTTTTAAAGTACTGATAGAACACCTGGCAAGCAAAAAGTTCAACTTTATTTTTGGTACGGAACCTATTGAGGGAGAACCAAAAATCATACTGCGTCAGTTAGCAACCAAAGCATTAAAACAGATGACTAACGACCAGGAACACTGTGCATTTATGCGAGTGCTAATTGGAGAGTCTGGTCGCTTTCCTGAGTTAGCTCAGATTTGTGTTCGGGCGATGAATAAACCAGTGCTGGAAGCTCTCAGTGGATATTTAGCCGCGCATCCAGAACTAAAAATCAAAGATCCAGAGGCAACAGCGAGGATTCTGTTAGGTACATTAGTGCATTTTCATATTGCTCAGAATGTAATGCATGGCAAAGACATTATACCAATGGAAAGCGATCGCCTGATTGATGCCTTAACAAACCTAATCGTCAATTGCGCTGAATGACTTATCAATATTTCCTGACTTAAGTCAGCATTTTTTGTTTTAAAAACCACTTAAAGAACGTGTTTTCAAGTTATTGGCGATTTTTTCGGAATTTATTTTTGATTATCTACCGAACTTATCCACATTTGCGGTGTACTCTCAAGATACGGTAACTGTCACAGTCAACCTTTGAGATAAATTACACCCATAGGTGAATACCATGAAAAATTATGCTGACAAGCAGGAATTTATCTTAAATCAAATCACAAATAAACGTTTTCAGCACCAAGATTTGAGTGGATGTGACTTAAGTGGAATCGACCTGAAAGGAGTTGATTTAAGTGGTGTTAACTTCATAGGATCTGATTTGCGTGGTGCAAATCTATGCGGTTGTGTCCTTGTTCGTGCTAATTTAAGTGGCGCAAATTTGATGCAAGCTAGTTTACGTGGAGCTAATTTGTATGAAGCCTCTTTGTGCGAAGCTAATTTAATTAATGCTGACTTAAGGCAAGCAAATTTGTGTGGAGCTTTCTTGTGGCGGGTAAAATTTACAGGTAGTAACCTTTGGGGCACTTCTTTATGTGCTGCGGATTTGAGAGAAGCAGACTTAAGTGAAGCCCAATTAATTGAAGCGTCGCTAATTGAAGCTAACTTAAGTTTTGCAAATCTCGCAGGAGCAAAGCTATGTGGAGCAATATTACTAGAAGCTAATTTAACTGAGGCTAATTTAATTGGTGCAGACTTTACATGGGCAAACTTAACTAAGGCAAACTTAACTAAGACAAACCTTTTAAAGACAAACCTGATTTATGCAAAGTTACGGGATACTATCATGCCTGATGGTACAGTTGAACAACCTCAGATAGTGATTTATGAGTAGAGACGCGATTAATCGCGTCTGCACAAGAGTTAGGAAAGAATAACTTTATTGTTTGCTCTTTTGCCCAAATGCCCAATGACTAAAACTCGCGTTGTGAGAAAATAAGGATAGCGATCGCTAACAACATGACACCATAAACTAAGCCATAGCCAGCATTTGTAATCAGTCCAGTTATATCAGGTAGTGCTTGCAGACCATAAACGGCATCATTTTTGAAATCTAATCGAGATAAATCTGGCAATATGATAAACAAACCTTGAGTTAAACGTTCCATCCCAGGGTTGCGACTAAGACGACCAAGTTGTACTAAATCTTGAGTAATATTGCCGATTAAATATACTGCAAATGTTAAAACAGTCGCTAACAGAGAAGCGGTAAAAACGCCGAATGCAATAGCCACAGCAGTCATTAATGACAACTGCAAAAATAAGAAAATTGCAGCAATTAAAATGCTCGCCGTTGGATGAGGAATGTTACCAAATTGCAGAAATACCAGATAAATTGCTGTCATCGTGGCGACAAGTACAGCTAGGATTGCGGATAAACCCAAGTATTTGCCGACGATAATTTCGCTGCGAGTGACAGGTTTAGCAATTAACATCAAGATAGTGCGTTTTTCAACTTCTTTATTAACCAGTCCCGTACCAACAAATATTGTCACAATTAACCCGATGGCATTCATCGCCGCCATCCCAAAATCTAAAAACATTTTGTCTTCAGTCGTAGCTGCAAACTCAGGAAGGACGCGGAAGGCAATGGCGAGCATTAGCGCATAAAAACCAATAATATATAGGATGCGATCGCGTACCACTTCCTGAAACACATTCTTTGCTAATACAAAAATTCTGTTAATACTCATTTGTCATTTGTGCATGGTTATTCTCTTTGTCCCCGTGTCTCACCTTACCCCTCTCCTCCCTCCTGCGGAGACGGTGATCCAGCACTTAATTTACTGCCGCGATCGCATTTAATTTCGGCAACTGTAATCTTATTCCCTGAATTATTGGCTGCTGCAACTGGTTCAATCTGACAAGATTTTTTCAAGTAATAGCCCCGTGGATTAGAACTAGGGCCTGTCCAAATACTTAATAAATCTAATATATACCCAGACTTAATATTAGCTACACGCGGTTCAACGCGCCATAGTTCCTTTTCTTCATATTGCCCCAGGTTTTTTTGAATTACTTCTCTACCCAGAGATCCAACCTGCTGTTTCACATCTGGCGGGAGCAGCCATTTCTCTACTTCTGACCAAGGTGTTTCAGCTATTTGTTCTATTACTATTGGTTGAAGTTTTTCTAGAATTATAACGCCGTTTATTGGGATTTTTACTGTTTCTTCGGTTCCGACAACAAAGTTACTACGCTTAAAAGTATCTGACTGCAAGCTCGGATATTGTCGTAACCAATTATCCGTTACAAAATAAAACTGAATCCAGCAACTTAGCAGCATACTACTAGCAACTAGAATTATGATTCTTTGGCGATCTTCTGGCTTAGGAATTCGAGCTTTAGCGTCGGTGTCATTTCCTTCGATAAATTCTGGTATTGCCGTAATTAGTGCTGAAATTGTCGGCCAAAAAACTATTGTTCTTGGTGTAATAACATCCTCTTGATTTCCAAATGCAAAAACACTTACTAAAAATCCAGTGATCACTGCTCCGACTGGCATAAAAGTACCAGGAACTCTCAAAGGATCTTCAGTTGTATACCAAGCTGTCCCAGCAATTAAAAATAACCAACCGAAAAATGCAATTATATCTTTTATATAACCTATAGCAAAATATGAAAGTATCAAAGAAAAAACACTCAGATAAATAAATGTCTGCCAAGAATAAGCTTTTTCTGGAACTAATATCTTTCTAATTCCGGCATAAAGCCCTTCAGTAAATTTGAAAACCTTAAAGACATCTTTAAGTAGTGTATTCATATTTTTCCCTACACTTGATTAATTAAACCACTAGACTTCCTCTAAATTCAACAAGCAAATTGTTGCTACTTTGAGCGAAATAATAAAATAATAGTTATAGCAGTATAACTGAGGGAATTTGCTATTAATATAGTAGTAACTAAGTAAGTATTTTGTAATTTAAGATTGCTCAAACTACGCCATCGCCGCCTCTGAGATATTTGGGATTCCTCTTCTTTTTTAGCTCCTGGTTCATTTAATGATAGTAGTAAAACCCTTAAAATGAAGAATTTCATTAAAAAAGTAGTAAAGAAAATTACAAAGGCAGTTAAGATAATTAAAGTTTGTGTATTAGGCGATTTAAAATTATTAAAAAACATATAATTAATTAATTCTGATTTGACTTGTATCGGCATCCTTGGTTCTGATAGAAAAAATATTAACCAACCAATTACGCTAGAAAACAAATTGATAGAAACAGCATAAAAAATGCTAGTTCTTTTGTCAAATTTTAGTCGATTGTGCAAGACATATGCTTCGATGGGGATAGCAATCAGTACAAATAAATAGTCAAATAGAATTCCACCAATGGGAAAAATCCTGGGAAGCATCCAATTTTCAGGCATAAATAATCAACGGTAAGGGCTAACTGTAGAGAGTATAACTGGGATAGTGAGGATGATGGGGGAAATTATCGCATTGTTCTTGTCGTTTATCATGCTGGTGTGGCAGTATTCCCTTATTGATATTGTTAATACATCAAGCAGACCTTTGTACGGACGCGCTAAAGAGACAGTTTCTCTCCCTAAGAGTACAAGACGTTCGGTAAGATTAAAGACTGCCACGTTAGAGCTTTTTGAGAGATGACAAGGAACGGTATCGGTATTCGCACGGCGCAAGTGCGTCATGAACGGCTCATTGGTCAAATTCACGTCTACGATGGCGTGGGTAAAGGTAAGTCCCAAGCGGCTTTAGGGGTGGTTTTGCGCTCGATTGGTTTGGGGATAAATACACCTAGCAATTCCAACCGCGTTTTACTACTGCGGTTTTTAAAAGGGCCGGAACGAGATTATGACGAAGATGGCGCGATCGCAGCTTTGCAGCGTGGCTTTCCCCATTTAATTGACCAGGTTCGCACTGGGAGAGCCGAATTTTTTGGGCCAGAAGAAATTACCGCCTTTGACAGAGAGGAAGCAGCGCGGGGTTGGGATGTGGCCAAAGGTGCGATCGCCAGTGGTTTATATTCAGTTGTCGTCTTCGATGAAATTAACCCCATCCTCGATCTAGGTTTGCTACCAGTGGATGAAGTGGTGAAGACATTAAAATCCAAACCCCAAGAGTTGGAAATCATTGCCACTGGACGCGCCGCGCCGCAAAAGTTGCTTGATATTGCAGATTTACACTCTGAAATGAAACCCCACCACCACCCAACAGCCAAAGCCCTCTTCCTTGAAGGAATTGAAATTTATACTGGTGCTGGTAAAGGCAAATCTACCAGCGCTTTAGGTAAAGCTTTGCAGGCAATTGGTAGGGGAATCAACCATCCAGGGTCTACGCGTGTGTTGATTATGCAGTGGCTTAAAGGTGGTAGTGGCTATACAGAAGATGCCGCGATCGCCGCTTTGCAGCAGTCATATCCAGAAGTGGTGGATCATCAGCGTTGCGGTCGAGATGCGATCGTTTGGCGAAATTCTCGGCAAGAATTAGATTATGTAGAAGCCGAACGAGGTTGGGAAATTGCTAAAGTTGCGATCGCCTCTGGTTTGTATAAAACTATTATTCTCGATGAACTCAATCCCACCGTTGATTTAGAATTACTCCCCGTTGAACCCATTGTCCAAGCTTTGCTTCGCAAACCCCGCGACACCGAAATCATTATCACTGGCCGCTGTCAAAATCAACCAGCATACTTCGACTTGGCTAGCGTCCACTCAGAGGTTTACTGCCACAAACACTATGCAAATCAAGGTGTAGAACTTAAAAGAGGGGTAGATTTTTAAATTGATTATGGGGCATGGGTATAGAGGATGATTAAATAATTCGTAATTCGTAATTCGTAATTAAAGACATTTTCAGACAGGGATTTAAACCCCGACTTAAACTGACCGGAGGCGGAGTGGCTCCGACTCCGCGCTACGTGTAATGGTTGGGGTCTTAAACCCTTTTATTTACGATAAGGGTGAGTCAAGCGGACTATTATCTTATCTGATATGTAAGATATAATTTTCTTCGCTCTTACCTACCTCATCTACGACTTGTGCGAGGGTTCAATTTGAATTAACTTTTGCTAGCTTAGTAATATAAGGTAGATTGCACCCTATGTATTGAGAGGTATAAGATGGCTCATTTAAATCAGCGTCGCTCTCAAAATGTCAACGGCGATTTCTATGTAGATACTAGCTGTATTGATTGTGATACCTGTCGCTGGCTGACTCCTGAAGTTTTTTCTCGTGTTGATGAACAGTCGGTGGTTCATCATCAACCAACGAATGAGGCGGAAAGATTAGCAGCGCTTGAAGCACTTTTGGCTTGTCCTACTAGTTCTATTGGCACAGTTGATAAACCAAAAGATATCAAAGTTGCTCAAGAAAGATTTCCGATTTTAGTAGCAGAAAATGTTTACCATTGCGGCTATCATTCTGAAAAATCTTACGGTGCTGCTAGTTATTTAATTCAACTTCCAGAAGGTAACATTTTGGTGGATTCCCCTCGGTTTACGCCGCCTTTAGTCAAGCGTTTAGAAGAGATGGGTGGAATTCGTTATATGTACCTAACTCATAAGGATGATGTGGCAGATCATCAAAAGTTTGCTGAACATTTTCAGTGCGATCGCATTCTTCATGCTAATGATATTTCTGCGGGTACTCGCAATGTAGAAATACAGTTAACTGGTTCTGAACCATTTACCTTGACACCAGATTTGTTAATTATCCCAGTTCCCGGTCACACCAAAGGACAAACTGTTCTACTTTATAAAAATAAGTTTCTGTTCAGTGGCGACCATTTTGCTTGGTCAGAAAGCTTGCACCAACTGGCTGCATTCCACGGTCTCTGCTGGTATTCTTGGCCAGAACAGATTAAATCAATGCGTAACTTGGCTAATTATTCTTTCGAGTGGGTGCTACCAGGTCATGGACGGAGGTTTCATGCTGATAAGGAAACCATGCACCAACAAATGCACAAGTGTATTGATTTGATGGAATCTTTGTAGTTAAAGTATAGACAAAAGTTTGCGATCGCATTCCATCATTGAACTACTGAAGAGCGATGTCTAACGACAATCCGCTTTGCCTGTACGCCACAGTAGACACACAATCGTAAAATTGTAGAGTCCATTTTATTCTCTGATTCTTTTGGCTTACGATAATATCTGTCGCTATTTGGCATCTGAGTATCCAAATGCCTTTGTGAATTGGCTATTTGATATCGACATCACTGCAATTCAGCCATTACCTACGGAACTTAGCCTTGAACCCATCCGCTCCGATGTCGTCTACTTATTGCCAGACCATAACAAGATTCTCCACTTAGAATTTCAGACTGTACCTACTTCTAAACCATCTCTGCCCTTGCGGATGTTGGATTACTGGGTCAGACTTTACCGCCAGTATAATTGTCCTATCGAGCAGGTAGTCATTTTTTTGAAGGAAACTACCTCCGAGGCAGTCTACGTTAACCAGTTTGCCGTGGGTAGAACTTTCCACTCTTACCGAGTTGTGAGGATTTGGGAACAAGATCCATCTCTGTTATTGACAAATCCGGGACTACTGCCTTTAGCAGTATTAGCTCAGACAGACTCTCCCCCAGCCTTGTTAGAGCAAGTGGCTGCCAGAATCGATATGATCAAAGAACTAGACAGACAAAGAAATATTTCTGCGTGTGTAGAAGTGTTGGCAAGACTTAAGTTTGAAGAAGATGTAGTTCGACAATTTCTCAGGGAGGAACTTATGCGGGAATCGCCCCTATATCAAGAAATTCTGCAAGAAGGTTTTCAACAAGGAATTCAACAAGGAATTCAACAAGGAATTCAACAAGGTGTTCAACAAGGTGTTCAACAAGGAATTCAACAAGGTGTTCAACAAGGAATTCAACAAGGTGTTCAACAAGGAATTCAACAAGGTGTTCAACAAGGAGAAGTTACACTAGCTCTGCGCCAACTTACGCGCCGATTGGGTACAGTTTCTCCCCAGTTGCAAGCACAAATTCAGCAGCTTTCTAGTAGCCAAGTGGAAGCGCTTGGTGAGGCTCTGTTAGATTTCTCCACTACGCAGGATTTAGTCGCTTGGTTGCGATCGCGTGAATAAAGTCTGGCTAACAGGGTAATTATTAAGTGTTGGCAAGACTTAAGTTTGAAGAGGATCTAGTTTGACAATTTCTCAGGGAGGAACTTATGCGCGAATCGCCCCTATATCAAGAAATTCTGCAAGAAGGTGTTCAACAAGGAATTCAACAAGGAATTCAACAGGGAATTCAACAGGGAATTCAACAGGGAAGGGTAAAATTAGCTCTGCGCCAACTCACGCGCCGATTGGGTACAGTTTCTCCTCAGTTGCAAGCACAGATTCAGCAGCTTTCTAGTAGCCAAGTGGAAGCGCTTGGTGAGGCTCTGTTAGATTTCTCCACTACGCAGGATTTAGTAGCTTGGTTGCGATCGCATCAAATTAATTCGTAATTCGTAATGACGCTCGCGGACTCGCTACCGCTACGCTAACGTAATTCGTAATTAATTAAGCGTGTGTTTCGCAAACTCGCTCGTCACGCCACAATTGATATAGCCGCGTCGCTGGCATTGTCATATATAAAATATCGCCGGCGCTGAGGTTGGTTTCTAATAAATCCCAGCCGTGAAGGGTTTGGTGATTCGTCTCTACGTATAAAGGTACGCAGTCAGCAGACATGGCTACATCTTTCACCCAGTGACCGCAAAAGGCGTGTGAAGTTGTAATCAAAGTCGCAAAGGCCACCCAAAGACTATCGGCTGTGATGCCATTACCAAGGATTCGTCCCCCAAGTGCAGCGGCGGCAAAAGCTGGAGCTGCGAGTTCAGCTGGACTCAGTACGGCCTCGAAGTCAAAGAGATGTTGCGCTATGCCAGCAAAATCGGGATCGGCATAATGAACAATCACCGGAATGCTGGGTGTCAAGCCTTTGGCTTTGAGGGCAATTTCCAGATTGGTAGCATCGTTGTTAGTAACAGCAAGTACGGCGGCGGCAGAATCGATATTGCTGGCTTTGAGGATTGTGCGGAAGCTGGCATCGCCCTGAATTACGGGAATACCCAGCTCGCGGGCGGTATTAATATATTTGTTGTTGGAGTCGGGTTCAACTACTACAACTTCATGTCCACTGGCATGGAGTTGCTGGACAATTCTCAGCCCAATACCACTCAAGCCACAGACGATATAGTGCGATCGCTGGGGAATTCGAGCTGCATCCCAAAATTGCTTAAAGCGGCTTCCCAGGACAAAATCGGTGAGCATTGCATACCAAATACCAATTACCACTGCTCCAACCAACATCATCACAACGGTAAATAACTTAATACTTTTGGGAGCATTTTCTACTACTTTGTCATTACCACCTGCTCCGGTGATCATGCCTACAGAAAAATATAGAGCATCAACAGGAGACAAACTCAACTCAGCCGACATATAGGTGAGTGTAGCGATCGCAATAACTGCCAATAGTACAATAGCACCCACCACTACCGAGCGCCCGTGTTGCTGAAACTGGCGAAAATTGGTTAGGACTTTCAGCAGTTTTCTAATCAATGATCTGCGGGGGGAACGGATGCGGGGTTGAGTGCCAATAATTAAGCGATCGCCTACTTTGATCTCTTGTCCAGAAATGACAGCTGATATCAAATCTATCTCACCTTCTACTGGCAAGTAATAAATCAGCATTCGCGATCGATCTTCCCACAATTCACTCAGCTTTCGACCCTTCCACAAATGATTTTCATCAATGTATTCTTCGTGGATTGGCCAAGTTTGCTGAAATAATTTAATTTGCCCGATCGCTTTATTTCCTAGTGCTGCAAAGGTGAATACTGGTGCTGCCAAACCCACAACACTCATACTCAAGTGATCTGTCAAAGTTTGATCTAAGCGCTCCCCTAAATTTGTATTATAGAAGCGGTTAATAATCCGAATCTGGGGATTTAGCACCCGCCCTTG
Organism: Nostoc sp. WHI; assembly: GCF_015714725.1. GTDB lineage: Bacteria > Cyanobacteriota > Cyanobacteriia > Cyanobacteriales > Nostocaceae > Nostoc. The sequence goes on along the minus strand of NZ_WBKM01000001.1, from coordinate 369 downwards.
CATCATAATTGACAAGTTCAGAGCATCGTCAGATCCAGCGATTACTAAAGTGTGTGCCCGCTCGATTCCTGCTGCTATTAGGGTAGTAGCTGCTTGTAACTCCCCAACAATCACATCTCCTGCGGTTTCACCAGGGATGGATTGGTGATGAATGCCAACAACGAAGGCTCCCTGTTGTCTCAGCAAACGAAAGGTTTTATATCCGGTAAGTCCTAAGCCACAAACAATAATTCGGGGTTTCATGAAACAGCAGCATCTTTTACAGGTAAAGCTGCATTTCTAGTTATTTATCCAAATTATTGCCCACAATCCTTGAAGATAACTGTAGCTGATAACACGATTGTTTGAATTGGGGGGAGTGGGGAGTGG